>JACDCH010000032.1 GCA_013694495.1 Acidimicrobiia bacterium
CCCGGCGCCTTCGGCGGTCGGCAGGCGCGACGCGACGCGGTTGTTCCGCTGCACGTTCTGAGTCGTTCATCCCGTCGGCGTACCCGGCCGCGGCAGAGGTCAGAAGCGGACGGTGCCGTCGCCCGCCAGCTCGGCGTCGCGCCCGACGACCTCGGTGTCGACCATGGCCGCCAGGGCCGCGTCGTCGTCGGTGCGGCCCCACGCCCGCTCACCGGCGGGGGTCAGCAGCGCGCAGAGCCCGACCTCGGCATCGCCGGCGCGGTCGTGCATCACCGTGTAGGCCTCCACCGACACGGGGCCGGCGTACGCACCGTCGGCCGGCAGACGCGCCGAGGTGGCCGCCTCGACCTCGGCATCGGGCGCGTCCCAGCGGAAGCCTTCCGCCGGCGGCTCGGTGGCGTAGAGGCCGAAGGCGTGCTTCGTGATGTTGCCGCCGTTGGCGGTCACGAGGCCGACGTCGCCGGGGTGCTCGCGCAGGACGCCGACCATCGCGGCGATGGCGTGGCTGACGTAGTTGTTCCAGGGGCCGCCCGCGAACGAGAGCCCGCCCGTGACCGTGAGCTGGCGGTCGAGACCGAGGCCGAGCTCCTTGGCCGCGATCTGCACCGCCGACGGGAAGCACGAGTACACGTCGACGTGGGCGATGTCGTCGGGCCCGACGCCGGCGAGCTCCAGGGCGCGCCGCCCGGCCACCCTGATGGCCGGCGACGATCGGAGGTCGCCGCGGGAGCTGACGTGGGCGGTGTCGTGGGCGTCGGTGCCGGCCTGCGGGAAGACCCACGCGTCGCGCGGGATGCCCAGCCGCTCGGCTGCGTCGACCGAGCACAGCAGCACCGCGCCGCCCTGCTCGACCGCGTTGTTCGAGTTGAGCCGCTTCGGATACGGGAACCCGATCATGCGGTTCGTCGGCGACGGCGCGACGAGCTCCTCAGCAGTGAACGACTCCTGGATCCAGGCGTTCGGGTTGGTGGCGGCGACGGCGCTGAAGCCCGACCACAGCCGCCCGAGGTGCGCCGCCCACTCGGTGTGCGTGGCCCCGGCCTCGGCCCGGAGGGCGGATTCGAACATGGGGTAGAACTGGACCGGCATCACGATGCCCCGGGCCATCTCGGCCGGGTGGACCATGGCGTCGAGGGCGAACTCGCCGCCAAAGGTCTCGGTGGGCGCCACGTCGTCGGCCTGGTGCGTCCACGGCGGTCGGGCGTCGAGCCCCTTGAACGACATGCGCGTGCGCCACGCCTCGGCGCCGCCGATCAGCACGACGTCGGCCCGGCCGCCGGCGATGTCGAGGCACGTGCGGTTGACGAGCGACTGCGGGGTGTTGCCGCCGGCGTGCGTGTACAGCGTGTGGCGGACGTCGCTGGCGCCGATGCGCTCGGCGACGAGGCGGCCCGGGTCGCGGTACCGCCACGAGAGCAGCTGCACCACGCGCACAGAGTCGACGGCGGCCAGCACCTTGCCGGCGTCGGCCGCACCGGTGTCGGCGGCCGCCCGGCGGGCCGCCTCGGCGAGCAGGTCGACCGGTTCGAGCGCCTCGGCCCCCTCGTCGACCCGGTTCGAGAACTGCCCGCCGCCGACGAGGACGGGGGTGCGGGGATCGAGCGCCATGCGGGCATCGTCCCACGCGACTTGACCGCTCGGTCAAGTACGCCCGACTGCCGCCGGTGTCCACGACCGCGGAGCCCGTCGAGCTGCGCCGATCGGCCGGCAACGGAGTCGGAGGCGGCCGCCGCTCCCGCCTACCATCGGCGGCCATCGAGTCCCCTCTGATCCTGTTCGTGTGCACGGCCAACCAGTGCCGTTCGCCCCTGGCCGAGGCGCTCCTGCGCTCGCTGCTCACCGAGCGGGGCATCGAGGCCGACGTGGCCTCGGCCGGGCTCATGGCCGGCGGCATGCCGGCCACCGAGACGGGGGTCGATGTGCTTGTCGGCCGGGGGATCGAGGCCGGCCGGCACCGAAGCCGGAACATCGCCGACCCCGACGTGCGGCTCTCGAGCGCCGACGTGATCATCGGCATGGAGCGCCGCCACGTCCAGGAGGTCGTGCTCCTCGACCCGGCGCTGGAGCGGCGGGCCTTCACGCTGATCGACCTCGTGCGCCGGGCCGAGGCGGCGCCGCCGCGGCAGGACGGTGTGCGCTTGCGGGCCTGGGCCGAAGGCCTGTCGACGGGGCGCCGCCGATCGGAGCTCCTCGGGGTGGGCGATGACGCGGTGGCCGACCCGATCGGGCGCGGCCGCGACACCTACGAGGCCACGGCCGATCTCCTGGTGGACCTGCTCGGGCGCCTCGTGGGTCGGGCCTTCCCGGCCGCGGTCGCCGGCGGCGTCGAGGCCCGATCCGCGTGAGGGTGGCGATCGGCGCCGACCACGCCGGCTTCGCGTTGAAGACCCACCTCGTGGCCACCTTGCAGGCCGACGGCCACGACGTCGTCGACCTCGGTACCGACAGCGACGAGACCGTCGACTACCCGCCGATCTGCGCCGCCGTCGGTCGCGCCGTGGTGGCCGGCGACGCCGACCGGGGGATCGTCCTCGGCGGGAGCGGCCAGGGCGAGCAGCTGGCGGCCAACAAGGTGCGGGGCGTGCGCGCTGCGCTGTGCAACGACCTGTACACCGCCCGGCTCAGCCGCGAGCACAACGACGCGAACGTGCTGTCGATGGGCGGCCGGATCGTCGCCGCCGGCCTGGCCGACGAGATCCTCCGGCTGTGGCTCGCCACCGAGTTCGAGGGCGGCCGCCACCAGCGCCGAGTGGAACAGATCGCTGCCATCGAACGAGGAGAGGAAGGCTGACCATGCCCTGGCCCGAGCCCCACGACCACGACCTGTTCACGCTGATCGACCGCGAGGTCGACCGCCAGAACCGCACGGTGCAGCTCATCGCGAGCGAGAACTTCACGTCGCCCGCGGTGCTGCGGGCCACGGGCTCGGTCCTCACCAACAAGTACTCCGAGGGCTACCCGGGCAAGCGCTACTACGGCGGCAACGAGGTCATCGACTCCGTCGAGGACCTCGCCCGCGACCGGGCCACGGCCCTGTTCGGGGCCGAGCACGCCAACGTGCAGCCCCATGCCGGCGCCAACGCCAACATGGCCGTCTACCTCGCCACCCTCGAGGTCGGCGACACCGTGCTCGGCCTGCGCCTCGACCAGGGCGGGCACCTCACGCACGGCTCGCCGGTGAACGCGTCGGGCCGCCTCTACAACTTCGTCTCCTACGGCGTCACCACCAGCGACGAGCGCATCGACTTCGACCAGGTGCGTGAGGCCGCCCTCGCGCACCGGCCCAAGATGATCGTCGCCGGGGCCACCGCCTACTCGCGCATCATCGACTCGCGGCCGTTCCGGGCGATCGCCGACGAGGTCGGCGCGCTGTTCATGTTCGACGCCGCCCACATCGCAGGGCTCATCGCCGGGGGCCAGCACCCCAACCCCGTCGAGCAGGGCGCCGACATCATGACGTTCACGACCCACAAGACCCTCCGCGGTCCTCGCGGTGGCGCCATCCTCTGCACGAAGGCGCTGGCCGAGCGGATCGACAAGGCGGTCTTCCCGGGCCTGCAGGGCGGCCCCCTCGATCACGTGGTGGCGGCCAAGGCCGTCGCCTTCTTCGAGGCGGCCCAGCCCGAGTTCAAGGACTACGCGGCCCGGATCGTGGCCAACGCCGCGGCCCTGGCCGAGTCGCTGGCCGGGCACGGGCTGCGCCTCGTCTCGGGCGGCACCGACAACCATCTCGTGCTGGTCGACCTGCGGAGCTTCGACGCCGACCTGTCGGGCAAGAAGGCCCGCCTGGCGCTCGACCGGGCCGGCATCAGCCTCAACGAGAACACCGTGCCCGACGACCCGCGGCCGCCGTACATCACGTCGGGCCTCCGCATCGGGACGCCGGCCGTCACGACCCAGGGCATGGGCGAGGCGGAGATGGCCACCATCGGCGCGCTCATCCACCGCACGCTCGTCGGGCGCGACGACGAGCACGAGATCGCCGCCGTGCGGGCCGCCGTCAACGAGCTGTGCGAGGCCTTCACGCCCTACCCGGACGCGTAGACCCCGGCGCCGCTCACGCCAGCCCGGCCGCGGCGCGCACCAGGGCCACCGGGGTGCCGCCGAAGGACTGCACGTGCACGGGGCCTACTTGACCGAGCGGTCAAGAGCGGCGGCTACGCTCCGAAACATGGACATCAGTGGAGCTTCCGCCATCGTCACCGGGGGCGCATCGGGCCTCGGTGAGGCCACCGCCCTCCTGCTCGCCGAGCGCGGCGCCAAGGTCGTCATCGTCGACCTGCCCCGCCAGGAGGAGAAGGCGAAGGACGTGCTCGCCGCCACTGGCGGCGTCTTCGCGCCCACCGACGTGACCGATGAGGAGCAGGTGATCGCGGCCGTCGAGGCGGCCAAGGAGCTCGGCCCCGTGCGAGTGCTCGTCAACTGCGCCGGCATCGGCTGGCCCCAGCGCACGATCGGCAAGGACGGGCAGTACTCGTCCGCCCACGGTCTCGACATCTTCAAGAAGGTGGTCGAGATCAACCTGATCGGCACGTTCAACTGCATCCGGCTGGCGGCCACGGCCATCAGCCAGTCCGAGCCGCTCGACGAGTTCGGCGAGCGGGGCGCGATCGTGAACACCGCTTCGGTCGCGGCCTACGACGGGCAGATCGGCCAGGCCGCGTACTCGGCGAGCAAGGGCGGCGTCGTCGGCATGACGCTCCCGATCGCCCGCGACCTGTCGGCCGTCGGGATCCGGGTCAACACGATCGCCCCCGGCTTCATCGACACGCCCATCTACGGCGCCGGCGACGCGGCCGACGGCTTCAAGAACAAGCTGGCGCCGAACCTCCTCTTCCCGAACCGCTTCGGCTTCTCGCGCGAGTTCGCCACGCTCGCGGTCGAGCTCGTCACGAACAGCTACATGAACGGCGAGTCGATCCGGTGCGACGGCGGCGTCCGGATGCCGCCGAAGTAGCGAGGTCACTGACCGGAGTCGGAGGTTGGTGGCCACCGGCGAATCTTGGAGTCGGGTCAGTAGGGTTCGCGAGCATGGCGCGACGCTCGGCGGTCGCGGCGGCGGTGGCGCTCTCGCTCGGCCTCACCTTCGCCGCCTGCTCGGAGGACACCGGGGTCAGTGACGGCGCCCCGCCGGGCGAGGGCGCGCTTCCCGCGCCGGGCGACAGCACCGCCGCCACCGTCGCCACCGACCCCGGCTACGCCACCTGCGACGTCGTGCCGGTCGAGGTCGTGAACCGCAACCTCGGGCTCGACCTGCCCGCCGGCCGCCAGCGCGACAACGAGCCCGACGCCCGCAGCTGCCAGTACGGCGAGTTCTCCTTCGACGGGCCGGGCGACGTCCAGGTGAACCTCTACATCGCCCCCGACGAGACCATCGCGCAATCGATCTTCGACGACGTCGTGTTCATCGTGAGCGCCCGTCCCGTCGACGGTGTCGGCGACGAGGCGGCCGAGGCGCTCTTCAGCAGCCGCGTCCTGGTGCGCCAGGGCAACGTCGTGGTCGACGTGTTCGGCGAGTCGGGCCAGGCCCGCCTCGGCTCCGACGGCCCCGAGCTCCGGGCCCTCGCCCTCGAGATCCTCGGGTCCGCCGCCAGCCTCCCCGGCGCGGCAACCT
>JACDCH010000088.1 GCA_013694495.1 Acidimicrobiia bacterium
CGTTCACGTCGGCCCGGTAGCCGGGGGCGAGCACACCGCGGTCGTGGAGGCCGACGGTGCGGGCCGTGCCGCGGCAGTGCCGCGCCGCGATGGTGGGCAGGTCGATGCGCCCACGCTCCCGGTCGCGTCCCCACAGGGCGAGCAACGAGGTCGGGAAGCTGCCGTCGCAGATGGTGCCGACGTGGGCGCCGCCGTCGCTGAGCCCGGGCACGGTGTTCGGGTGGGCCAGCATCTCGCCGACCGCGTCGAGGTTGCCGTCGGCGTAGTTGAGGAACGGCAGGTAGAAGAACGTGCGGCCCCCGTCGGCGGCCATGAGGTCCCAGGCCAGGTCCTCGGGGGTGCGGCCCGCAGCCGCCGCCCGGGCCGCGATCGACGTCGACGCCGCAGGCTCGTAGTCGGGCGGGTCGCCGAGCTCGTGCATGCGGTCGAACATCCCGATGAGTCCGCCGCCAAGCTTGTCCATGGCCCGCTCGCCGCTGACCGCGTCGAGCGCACGGCGCTTGAACTCGGGGTCGGCCATGCGCCGCGCCGCTGCGGCCGGCGCCCGGCCTTTGATCTCGTCGGTGAACGCCGGCGTCGTGAGGAACGGGTTCAGCGTGCACTGAAGCCCGAGCAGCAGGCCGATGGCCCGGGTGGCCACCTGGGCCCGCATGGGCAGGCCGTCGGCGACGGCCTGCTCGAGCTTGCCGAGCAGGACCCGGTGCTGGGTGGGGGCCAGCGGCGACTGGGCGAGGCTGAACGACAGGGGGCGACCGGACGACTCCACCATCCGGCGTAGCATCTCGAACTCGGTCATGCTCCCGCCCGCCTCCCCGGTGTCGACGTCGAGGAAGTCGGACACGAGCTGCAGCACCCCCCGGCCCGTCGTGCCGATGGCCTCGGCGATGCCGATCAACTCGCGCGCATGGGCGGTCAGCGTCGGCGTGTAGTCACCCCGGCTCGTGCGGTGGTTCCTCGTCCGTGACGTCGTGAACCCGAGGCCGCCGGCCACGATCGCCTCGGCTGCGATGCGCCCCATCTCGGCGATCTCCTCGGGGGTGGCGTCGTCGCGGTTGGCGCCCCGCTCCCCCATCACGTGCAGGCGCAGGGCGCCGTGGGGGACCTGGGCGGCGACGTCGATGTCGTGGGGCAGCCGGTCGACGGCGTCGAGGAACTCGGCGAAAGTGCGCCACTCCCACGAGAGGCCTTCGTGCAGCGCGGCGCCGGGGATGTCCTCGACGCCCTCCATCAGCTCGATGAGCTGGTCGTGGTCGCTCGGGCGGACCGGGGCGAACCCGACGCCGCAGTTGCCCATCACGACGGTGGTGACGCCCTGCCACGACGACGGCGCCAGGTGGTTGTCCCACGTCGCCTGGCCGTCGTAGTGGGCGTGGATGTCGACGAAGCCCGGGAGCACGAGGGCGCCGTCGGCGTCGACCTCGCGCCGGCCCCGCCCGGCGACCTTGGCGCCGACCTCGGTGACCACGCCGCCGGTGACGGCGACGTCGGCGGTGCGGGCCGGGGCCCCGGTGCCGTCGATCACCGTGCCGCCCCGGACGACGAGATCGTGCTCGGGCGAGTTGGCGCTCATGCTGCTGCTACTCCGATCGGGAGGCGGGGGAGGTCGATGCCGTAGAGCTCGGCGACGTTGCCGCTGAGGATGGCTTGGCGCTGCTCGTCGCTCAGGTGAGCGGTGTGCTCGACGAGCAGGGCCTGCGAGTCGGGCCACGTGGAATCGCTGTGGGGGAAGTCGTTCGCCCACAGGAGGCGCCGCCAGTTCATGGCGTCGGCGAAGCGGAACGCGGTCCAGTCGTCCTGGAAGGTGACGCAGATGTTGTCGGCCATGTACTCGCTGGGCAGCTTCGAGAGCGCCTGGCCCGGGGGGAGCCAGTAGCGGTGGCGCTTGTAGGCGTGGTCCATCCGGTACATGAAGTGCGGCACCCAACCGGCGTCGGCCTCGACGCACACGACCCGGAGCGCCGGGTGGCGCTCGAACACGCCGCCGAGCACGAGCATCGCCATGATGTCCTGGCAGCCGCGGACGGTGGACAGGAACTGGCTCATGGCCGGGCCCCGCGTCTTCTCGCCCCGGGTGGTGAGGATGTGGAACGACAGCGGCAGGCCGAGTTCGATGGCCGCCTGCCAGAACCCGTCGTAGTCCGTGTGGTCGTAGTCCTCGTGGCCCGGAACGCCCGGCATCATCACGCCCCGCAGCCCGAGGGCCTTGATGGCGTGGAGGTCGGCGATGCCCTCCTCCGGGGTGCGCATCGCCGTCTGGCCTGCGCCCAGCAGCCGGTCCGGGGAGGCCGAGCAGTAGCCGGCGATCCACCGGTTGTAGGCCTGGAAGCAGGCCCGCTTGTAGTCGAAGTCCCTGTGGTTGCACAGCGCCATGCCCACCGTCGGGTAGATGACCTCGGCCGAGACGCCGTCGACCTCCTGCTCGGCGAGGCGAGCCGTCGGGTCCCAGCCGCCCCGGTGCAGCTCGTCGAACTTCACGCCGAGCACCCGGATCTCCTCGGGCGGCTTGCCGGCCGCCGCGACGAGGCCCATCGGGATCGGCCGCTTCATCCCGTCGACCAGGAACACGTCGCCGACGCCCTCGCCGCCGTCGACCATGCGGGGCGCGCGGTCGCGCCACGCCGGGTCGATGTGGTCGACGTAGGTGCCGGGCGCCTCGGTGATGTGCGAGTCGGCCGAGATCACCGGGTACGGCCACGCCGACAGGCTTCCGTCAGGTTCCCCCATGCGCCCGGACGTTACGCCCGCTGGCTCACCCCCGTTCTTTGGCACCACAGTCGCAACGGCGGAGACCGTGGTGCCAAAGAACGAGGGGGTGGGGGGCGGTCAGCCTCCGACGGTGGCGATGGCGCCGGCCGGGTCCTCGTCGGGGATGGCGATGGGGACGCCGGCCGCGGCACCCACGGAGGTGCCGTCGGGGGCGAACACCTCGAAGCGGTCGATGGAGCCGCTGTCGACGGCGACCTGGTCGACCACCTCGAGGAACCACACCGCCGACGCCGAGGGCGGGAAGAACTCGGCGCAGGCCGACATGTCGATCTCGCCCTCGACGTCGTCGCCGTCCTCCTGCGGGTCCGGCTCCAGGACCGGAACGCTGCACAGGACCTCGCCGGCGGGGTCGGCGACGCCGACCCGGATCTGGAGGTCGCCGACGAACGTGTGCGACACAGCGATGGAGGCGAACGGCACGCCGTCGCCGGCGTCGCCGGGCTCCTCCTCGCCTTCCTGGGGCACCCGCTCGCCGCTGCCGTTCACGATGACCGTGGTGCCGGTGGGGTCGTTGTCGGCGATGGGGGCGGGCACGCCGGTGGCGAGGAACGGCTCGCCGTCGACGACGACGGCGAAGCCGTTGATCTGGCCGACGTCGGCGTCGGCGTTGTCGACGACGCGGAGGACCCACTGCTGGTCGGCCGACGGCGGGGAGAAGGCGGCGCACTCGGTGCCGCTCAGGTCGATGGCGCCCGAGACGTTGTCGGCCGCGTCGCCGCTGGGCGAGAGCACCGTGATGACCTCGCACAGCAGGTCGAAGCCGGCGTCGACGACGCCGATCTCGACCGACAGGTCGCCGCGGAAGCTATGGGTGATGTCGATGACCGCGGCGAGCTCGGCCGCCTCGCCCAACGGGTCGCCGTCCGGGTCGAGCGAGCCGGCGCCGCCGCCGTCGAGGCCGTGGGCGGCGAAGGCGTCGGCGATGAGGTCGTTGTCGGCCCCGCCGAACTGCGCGGTGTTGGCGGCCAGGTAGGCGCGGGCGATGTCGGGGAACGTCTCGGCGCCGGTCATGAACTCGTTGGCCCCGACGGAGGTGGCGAGCACGCGGTCGCGGACCTCGTCGCAGGCATCGCTGCCGATGCAGTCCTCGATCGTCAGCCCCTCGCCGTCGAGCAGGCCCGTGACGATGTCGAAGATGGCGCCGGTCCAGATCTCGCCGTCGAGGTGGACCTCGTTCACGAGGTCCTCAGGGAACGACTTGTCGCCGTCCATGCGGCGACCGCAGCCGTCGCCCACCAGCGGCCCGAGGAACCAGGGGAACAGGCAGGCCGGGTCGTCGGTCTCGAGGCCGAGCGTGACGAGGAAGGCCAGCGCGTCGCCGAACGCCTCGTGGTAGCCGCCGACGGCCTCGTTGAACAGGAAGTCGGGGACCTGGGCGTGCAGCACGGCGTGGCCGTACTCGTGGACGATGACCCTCGCGTCCTCGCCGGCGTCGATGCCGTTGCTGCCGACGCCGAGGAAGATCGTGTCGAGGGCGTCGGTGAAGAAGGCGTTGTCGACCTCGCTGCGCTCGACGGCGACCACCGGGAAGCTCTCGTTGCGGACGTTGCCGAACCCGACCTCCTGGATGAGCCGCTGGGTGCGGTCGATCCAGACGTAGGCCATGGCCGCCTCGAAGCCGGCGTCGTCGCGACCCTGATCCCACAGGCCGTCCTCCTCACGGACGGGCGGGTTGCTGTCGTCGGGCGACTCGAGGTTCACGAACTCGCCGACCAGCGCGCCGGACTCGGGGTCGTCGAGGCCGAGGAGCGGGGTGGCCCGCCGGAAGGAGTCGGCCTCGTCGGCGTCGTCGATCGCGCCGACCGACGCCGCCACCGGGTCGGGCTCGAACACGCACGCCGCCGGCCCGTCGACGTCGTCGAGGCTGCAGCCCTCGCCGCCTCCCGTGCCGGCGTGCGAGTCGAGGCGGGTCTGTCGAGCGTCGGCCACCTCGCCGGTGACCGCGTCGACCCACACGACGTAGGAGTTGTTGGGGGTGGCCATCCGGACGGACCAGCCCAGGCGTAGCGTGTCGCCGTCGGGCAGCCAGACCTCGTTGGCCGAGGCCGTGAGCTCGACGGGTTCGCTGATGGCCTTGTTGGCGACGTCGGTGGCGGCGGCCTGGTCCAGCTGCTGCTCGACCCCAGCCTCGGGGCGCAGATCCGTCAGCGAGCTCGAAGCCCCGAGCACCTCGCCGTCGTCGAGGACATGGACGATGAGGCGGGCGGCCCGCACCGGCACGTCGTCGAACACCTGCCGGTAGCGGACGTGGGTGACGCCCGGGCTGCGCCGGGTGTCGACGAACGTGAGGCTGTCCCGCCCCGCGTCGTCGAGCTCGAGGCCCTCGATGAACGACTCCGCCGCGGCGACGGCCGCGTCGTCGTCGACCGCTGCCGTGCCCGGTGTCTCGTCCGCCGTCGAGCCCGGTTCCCCGGTCTCGGGGGCACGCGATTCGTCGTCGCCCCCACCCGAGCAGGCCGCCACGAGGGCCAGCACCACGATCGCCACACTGCGCCGCAAGTTCCACAACATCTCCTCACCACACCCTTCGCTCGACCGCTCGACGATGGTGCCATACGTCGGCGGCGCCGCCGGAGTTCCCGCCACCCCCTTGAGGGTCGGCGAAGGAGGGGAGCGAGGGCACCAACACTCGCCGGAACGGAGCGAGGCGAGTGACGGCGCAGAACTCAGGCGTCGTCGGCGGGCGGTCCGGCGAGGCGGCCGGCGGCAGCGGCGAGGGCGCTGGCCAGCTTCGAGGCGCGGTCGGCGACGGCCGCGAGGTAGTGGCCGGCGACGACGCTGCGGCCCTGCAGGGGCGGATCGCCGAGCGAACGGAGCACCGAGTCCGGCTCGCCGACCACGACGATCGGCTCGGCGTCGCTGAGCACGGGCACGGGTCCCCAGAGGTCGACCGACTTCGCGCCCTGCGGCCGACGGTTGCGCCCGCCCTGCTGGCCCTTGGCGCCGTTGCCGTTCTGGCTGTGGTTGGCGTTGTGGTTGCTCATCAGTCGTCCTCGGTGAGGAGCGTGTCGGTCCGGAGCCCGAGGGCGACCCGGAGCTGGTCGGCCGAGAGGTCGGAGAGGGAGCTCGACTTGGGGAGCACGAGGTCGGCCACGTGGCGCTTGCCGGCCACGACCTCCTCGACCCGCTCGTCGATGGTGCCGGGGCACACGAGGCGGTGCGACACGACGGTGCGGGTCTGGCCGATGCGCCAGGCCCGGTCCCGGGCCTGGTCCTCGACCGCCGGGTTCCACCAGCGGTCGTAGAGCACGACGTGGCTGGCGGCGGTGAGGTTGAGGCCCGTGCCGCCCGCCTTGAGCGACAGCACGAGGGCGCCGGCCCCCCCGGTGGCCTGGAAGTCGGCGATGAGCCGGTCGCGGGCACCCCGGGCGAGGCCGCCGTGGTAGCAGGCGATCGGCCGGCCGGTGTGGGCCGTGAGGTGGTCGGCGAGCTTCACGCCCCACGTGGCGAAGTGGGTGAAGACGAGGATCCTCTCGCCCGCCGCGAAGACCGACTCGACGATCTCCTCGAGCCGGGCGAGCTTGCCCGAGCGGCCGGCGAGCGGCACGTCGTCGGCCTGGTAGGCGGCCGGGTGGTTGCAGATCTGCTTGAGCGCGGTGATGGCCGCCAGGACCGCTCCCTGCTTCGGCTCGCCGCCGACGGCTGTGGTGTCGGCCACGAGGCCGTCGAGGACGGCCTGGTAGAGGCCGATCTGCTCGGCGGTCATGGTGCAGTGGTCGAGCTCGTCGATCTTGTCGGGCAGCTCGGCGGCGACCTCGGGCTCGCTCTTCGTGCGCCGGAACACCACGATCCCGTTGAGGGCGCGGAGGGCGGCCTCGCCCTCGCCCGAGAGCTGGGCCACGAACTGGGGCCGGGCGCCGACGAGGCCGGGGTTCGTGAAGTCGAGGATGGCCCAGAGGTCGCCGAGGCCGTTCTCGATCGGCGTGCCGGTGAGGGCGAGCCGGCTGCGGGCCGGGAGTCGGCGCAGCTGCTGCGCGGTGTCGCTGGCCGGGTTCTTGATGGCCTGGGCCTCGTCGATCACGATGCGGTCCCAGGTGCGGGCCGACAGCGCCTCGACGTCGCGGACCGCGGTGCCGTAGGTGGTGATGATCACGTCGGCGCCGGCGATCTCGCGCTCGAGCTGGGCCGCCGTCGCCCGGGACGCGCCGTGGTGCACGACGACCTCGAGCCCCGGCGTGAAGCGGGCGGCTTCGGCCGCCCAGTTGCCGACCACGGCCGGCGGGGCGATCACGAGGGCGGCCCCGTTCCCGGCCGTGCGGGCCAGGTGGGCGAGCACCGTCGGCGTCTTCCCGAGGCCCATGTCGAGGGCGAGGCAGCCGCCGAGGTCGACGGCGTCGAGGAAGCCGAGCCAGGCCAGGGCCTCGGCCTGGTAGCCCCGCAGCGAGCCGACGAAGCCCTCGGGGTGCGCCACCGGCTCGGTCGGGACCGTGCGGGCCTTCTCCAGCAGCTCCGACGCCCACCCGGTGCCGTCGACCGAGAGGCCGCCGGCGAGCGTCGTGCCCTCGAGGCCGACGGCGTGGCGCAGGATCTCGGCCCCGGTGAGCTGCGTCGTGCTCGCCCGTTCGGCGAGGGCGGCGGCGGCCTCCTTGAGGTCGGCCCGGTCGAGCTGGACCCACTTGCCCCGCGAGCGCACGAGCGGGCGGGCCTCGGTGGCGAGACGGGCGATGTCGGCCGCGGTGAGCTCGACGTCGTCGAACAGGGCCGACCAGCGGACGTTGGCCAGCTGGTGCGCACCGACGACCGAGTCGCCCGACGGCTCGGTGAACAGCCGCAGCGACGGCGACGGCTTGCGGCGCGACAACGCCGGCACCCGCACGTCGAAGCCGGCCGACTCGAGCGACGCGCCGGTGACGGTCATCAGCTCCCAGGCCTCGACCTGGTTCAGGTACACCTGCCCGCGGCGCTGGCCCCCGGCCCTGAGAAGGGCCGGCAGCATGCGCTCGAGGCGGGTGAGCTCGTCGGCGAGCGGCTTCGTGTAGCGGCTGTCGGCCAGTGCCACCTCGATCGGGAGGAGGTTGCCGCCGGCCCCCGGCCCGAGCACCGAGAGGAACCAGGCGTCGCCGGAGTCGGGCGGGTCGAGCTGCACGACCAGCGGCTTGCGGCCCGTCGCACTGACCGGGCGCCCCCACCGCTCGAGCCGCTTTGACACCTCGGCGGCCGACGACATGGGCGCCGGGAAGACCGACCCGTCGAGGCGGGTCACGAACGCCTCGGCGACGTCGGCGGCGGAGCGGACCATCGGCGGCGGCGCGGCCACCTCCATCCGGCGGGCGGCGTCGGTGACGATGGCGTCGACGACCGCGCCGAGCACCTCGAG
>JACDCH010000103.1 GCA_013694495.1 Acidimicrobiia bacterium
ATCAACCGCTACCGGGCGAAGCAGCGCCAGCCAGTCGAGAGCGACATCGACGACGTCGAATCGATGTACCTCTACCGGCACCTCGGCGACCTCGACGCCGTGTTCGCCAGCCGGTCGGCCGAGGACCAGCTGATCGACATGTTTCCCGACGACGAGGTCAAGGCAGCGCTCGAGGAGCTCCCCGAGATCTACCGCCTGCCTGTCCTGCTCGCCGACGTGCAGGGCTTCCACTACCGCGAGATCGCCGAGATGCTCGACATCCCCATCGGCACCGTCATGAGCCGGCTGCACCGGGGAAGGAAGGGCCTGGAGAAGCGGTTGCACGACTTCGTGGTCGAACAGCACCTCATCACGACGTCACCGTCCGCCGCCGGGGAGGACGCCTGACATGGCCGGTCACGACTGCGACGACCTGCTGCACGAGCTCGGCCACCTGCTCCACGGCGACCTGCCCGAGGCGCGCCGGGTGGCGCTGCAGCGGCACCTCGAGGAGTGCCCGCCGTGTCTCGAGACGGCCGACTTCCAGGCGCAGCTGCGGGGGATGATCGCCAAGCGCTGCTTCGAGCAGGTCCCCGACGACCTGGCCGAGAAGGTGAAGCGCCTCCTCGACAGCGCCTGAGCAGGCCCCGAGCCGCAGCTCAGCCCGTGGTGGCGGGCCGCACCCCGCCGCTGTCCTCCTCGGGCGACCCCTCGTCGGGCTCCCGCTCCTTGCGGCGCACGAGGAAGGCGGAGATCGACAGCAGGAGCACGACGCCGGCGAGCGCCCCGGCCTCGATGGCGACGTCCTCCACCGGGCGGTCGCCCCGCTCGAAGGCCCCGAGCACCACGATCTCCTTGATCGAGGCGATGATGCCGACGAGGAGGAACGGCTCGGCGACCAGCCCCTTCTCCGTCAGCGTCGAGCGCACCGCGCCGAGCAGCTCCACGAGGATGAAGGCGAGCAGCAGCGAGTCGAGCGTCAGCTCGATGGCGCGCTTCGTGCCCTCCTCGCCGGTCAGGCCGTCGACGAGGGAGTACCCGCTGGAGCCGAGCACGGCCACGGCGGAGGCCAGCAGGACGAGCCCGACGCCGAGGTAGACGATGTCCTCGGCGATGCCGAGGGCACGGCGGGTGAAGGACGGCACGCCGCGCCCTTCCCTCGGCGGTGGTGGCCCAACCGCGACGCCGGCCCCGACTGCCGATCCGGCCCCTGGTCCTGAGTAGCTTCGTGGCCATGTCGC
This sequence comes from Acidimicrobiia bacterium, assembly GCA_013694495.1. Taxonomy (GTDB): domain Bacteria; phylum Actinomycetota; class Acidimicrobiia; order Acidimicrobiales; family JACDCH01; genus JACDCH01. The sequence continues at coordinate 1,221 of JACDCH010000103.1, forward strand.
TCGCCGTGCTGGCCGTGATCTGGCACTACTGGATCGGTGTCGTGCTGTTCGGCTCGCTGCTCCTCGTGATCGGAGCGGTCGTGGCCGGCTACTTCGCCAAGGTCGTCCGACCCAAGTACCCGCCCAAGCGCTAGCCGGCCCGCGATGGACGAACGGGCCCCCGAGGTCGTCGACTGGGCCCTGGCGGAGCGGATCGCCGTCCGGGTGTCGGGGCGGTCGACCTTCGCCGGCTCGTACCACGCCGACTCCCTCGTCCCCGACTTCGAGGAGCTCACGGCGGAGGCCGAGCAGCTGGTCACGGCCGAGACGGGCCTCGTGTCGCAGGCCGGGCCGGCCCGGGCCCGCGTCACGGACCGGGCCGGCTGGGTCCGGGCGAACGTGGCGTCGTTCCAGCGCCTGCTCCGCCCGCTCACCGACAAGGTCGGCGCCCGCATGGCGGCCGGCCCGCTGGCCCCGCTCACGCGCCGGGCGGCGGGGGCCGAGGTGGGCTTGCTGCTCGGGTGGATGTCCACCCGCGTGCTCGGCCAGTACGACCTCCTGGTCCTCGACGACGACACCGCCGCCGAGCAGGACCTCGTGTACTTCGTCGGGCCCAACGTGCTCGACCTCGAGAAGCGGTTCAGCTTCCCGCCCCGGGAGTTCCGGCTGTGGCTCGCCCTCCACGAGGTCACCCACCGGGCCCAGTTCACCGGCATCCCGTGGATGCACGACCACTACCTGTCGCTGGTGGAGCGGGCCCTCGACGGCATCGACCCCGACCCGATGCGCATCGTGCACGCCGCCCGCCGCCTCGCGACCAGCGCCCGCGACCGCCGCAACCCGCTGGCTGACGGCGGCGTGGCCGCCCTGCTGGCCACGCCCGAGCAGGCCGTCGTCCTGCAGCAGATGGGCGGCCTCATGAGCCTGCTCGAGGGCCACGGCGACGTGACGATGGACCGGGCGGGGGCCGACCGCATCCCGTCGGCCGACCGCTTCAGCCGCAGCCTGCGGGCCCGGCGCCGCAACGTCAGCCCTCCCATGAAGCTGCTCCAGCAGCTGATCGGCCTCGAGGCGAAGATGAACCAGTACGAGCAGGGCGAGCAGTTCATCGCCGCGGTGGAGGGGGTCGGCGGGCCGGCGCTCCTCAACACGGCGTTCGAGTCGCCGATGATGCTCCCGACGCTCGCCGAGATACGGGAGCCCGACGCCTGGATCCGCCGCGTGGCGTCACGGTCCGCGGTGTAGACGGACAGCGACGAGAGCGGGGCCCATGAGCAGAATCCTCGTCGTCGACGACGAGCCCGACATCCGCATGCTCGTGCGCGTCACGCTCGGCCTCGACGGCCACGACGTGGTCGAGGCGGGCAGCGGCATCGAGGCGCTCGAGGTGGTCGAGCGCGATCCCCCGGACCTGATCGTGCTCGACGTGATGATGCCGGAGCTCTCGGGCTGGGACACGCTGAACCAGCTCAAGCACCACGCCGACCCCCACCTCCGCGAGATCCCCGTGCTCATGCTGACTGCGCTGGCGGGGCCGATGGACCGGGCGAAGGGGGGCATCGAGGGCGCCGTGCGGCACCTGGCCAAGCCGATCGCCCCCGACGACCTGCGGACCTCCGTGCTCGACGCCCTCAGCGGCGAGCCCGAGCCGGAGCAGCGCCGCCGGGCCCGGAACCAGGCGATGGAGGAGCTCGCCCGCATGGAACGGGGGGAGTCGGGCGCCGCGCCCTCCGGATCGGTCGGCCCGCGCACCCGCTTCGGCGGGCTCGAGGCCGTCCGGACCGACCGGGCCCCGGCCACCGCGCCGGCCCCCGATCTCGCCGCCGCTGCGGCCCAGCTCACTGCCAAGCAGCGCGAGCTGCTGGAAGC
>JACDCH010000114.1 GCA_013694495.1 Acidimicrobiia bacterium
CAGCTTGGCGACGCCGGCGAGGGCGAGCACGACGGCGACGGCGTGGGAGGGTCCGACGAGGGGCGGCATGACCGCCGAGGAGGTTACGCCGCGCCGTCTCGGGCTCCCCACCGCCCCCAGGGCGCGCCGGTTCCGGGCACGTGGTGCGGGAACGTCGCGGCGCTACGGTGTCCCGCCGTGCCCGGAGCAGGGCACGGGAGGGAAGCAGCGTGCACGTCGTGGTGGTCGGGTGCGGCCGGGTGGGTTCGGGCCTGGCGCGGTCCATCGAGGCCGCGGGGCACACCGTTGCCGTGGTCGACCGGCAGGAGAAGGCGTTCCGCCGCCTCGGTGCCGAGTTCGCGGGCACGACCGTGGTCGGCGTCGGGTTCGACCGGGACCGCCTCGAGGAGGCGGGCGTCAAGGAGGCCGAAGCGCTCGCCGCGGTCACCAACGGCGACAACTCCAACATCCTCGTGGCCCGGATCGCCCGGGAGACGTACGGCATCGAGCGCGTCGCCGCCCGCATCTACGACCCTCGCCGGGCCGCCATCTACGAGCGGCTCGGCATCGCCACGATCGCCACGGTCCAGTGGGCCACCGAGCGGGTGCTGCGCCGGCTGCTCCCGGGCGAGGCGGCGGTCGAGTGGATCGACCCGAGCGCCAAGGTCGCGCTGGTCGAGCGGGTGGTGCCGGCGTCGATCGTCGGCCAGCAGCTCGACGTCGCCGAGCGCGACGGGCTGGCCCGCATCGTCGCCGTCCGCCGCCTCGGCGTGTCCCGGCTGCCCAGCCCCGGCCTCGTGCTCCAGGAGGACGACGTGCTCTACGTGGCGGTCGACGGCGGCCGGATCGACGACCTCGACGCCCACCTCGCCACGGCCGGGAAGCGCGGGTCATGAAGGTCGTCATCGCGGGCGGCGGCAGCGTGGGCGTGTTCATCGCGTCGGAGCTCGCCGGCGCCGGCCACGACGTCACGATCATCGAGGTCGACCCCGACCGCGTCGCCAAGATGGAGCGGGTGGGGGAGCCGGCCGGGGCGAGCTGGTTGCTGGCCGACGGCTGCGAGGTGAGCGACCTGGCCAAGGCCGACCTCGAGCGCACCGACGTCGTGGCCGCCGTCACCGGCGACGACGAGGACAACCTCGTGATCTCGCTGCTCGCCAAGCAGGAGTTCGCCGTCCCCCGCGTGGTCGCCCGGGTCAACAACCCGAAGAACGAGTGGATGTTCACCGAGATGTGGGGCGTCGACGTCTCGGTGTCCACGCCCCACCTCCTCACCGCCCTCGTCGAGGAGGCCGTGTCGGTGGGGACGCTCGTTCGGCTCCTGTCCTTCGACCACGGCCGGGCCCGCCTCGTCGAGGTCACGCTGGCGCCGGACTCGCCCGCCATCGACCGCGAGATCGCCGAGCTCGGCTTCCCGCGCGACTCCACCGTCGTCGCCGTGCTGCGCCACGACCACCTCGTCGTGCCCCGGGGCGACACGCCGTTGTCGGGCGGCGACGAAGTGCTCGTCCTCGTCACCGAGGAGAGCGAACCCGTGGTCCGCGAGCTCCTCACCGGCCGGTAGCCATGGCCTCGGTCCTCAAGCGGTTGCTCCTCGGCAAACCACTGGCGTCGGCGGACGAGGAGCACCAACGGCTCTTCAAGGTGTTCGCCCTGGCGATCTTCGCCTCCGACGCCATCTCCTCGACCGCCTACGCCACCGAGGAGATCCTCCACGTCCTCGTACCCATCGCCGCGGCCGAGGCGCTCGACTTCCTCATACCGATCTCGATCGTGGTCACGGTGCTGCTGGTGATCGTGGTCAGCAGCTACCGGCAGGTGATCCACGCCTACCCGTCGGGCGGCGGCTCCTACGTCGTCGCCCAGGACAACCTCGGCGAGAAGCCCGCGCTCGTGGCGGCGGCGTCGCTGTTGGTCGACTACACGCTCACCGTCGCGGTGTCGATCTCGGCCGGCACGGCCGCCATCACCTCGGCGTTCCCCGAGCTTCGCGACCACCGCGTCGCGTTGTGCCTGTCCTTCATCGGGTTGTTGATGCTGGCCAACCTCCGGGGGCTGAAGGAATCGGCCCGGATCTTTGCGGCGCCGACGTACGTGTACGTCGGCCTGCTCGTGTTCCTCATCGTCTACGGGCTCTACCGCTCCTACGCCGGCGGCCTCGAGGCGCTACCCGAGGTCACCGAGCGCTACGACGAGTTCACCCAAGACGGCCGGCTGCTGACCGGCGTCACGCTCTACGCGCTGATGCGGGCGTTCTCGTCGGGCGCCGTCGCCCTCACGGGGGTGGAGGCCATCTCGAACGGCGTGCCCGCGTTCCACGCGCCCAAGTCCAAGAACGCCTCGACGACGCTGGTGTGGATGGGCGCCATCCTCGCGTCGGCCTTCTTCGGGCTCTCGCTGCTCGCCCACCACCTGAAGCCCACGCTGTCGGACGAGGAGACGATCCTGTCGATCCTCGCCGGTGCCGTGTGGGGCGACGGCACGGTCCTCTACTACACGTTCCAGGCCGCAACAGCCCTCATCCTGCTGCTGGCCGCCAACACCGCCTTCGCCGGGTTCCCGCAGATCGCCTCGATCCTGGCCAAGGACGGCTACCTGCCCCGACAGCTCCACAACCGGGGCGACCGGCTGGTGTACTCGAACGGGATCGTCGCCCTCGCCCTCGTGGCGGGTCTGCTCATCGTCGTGTTCGGCGGGGTCACGACGCTCCTCATCCCGCTGTATGCCGTGGGCGTCTTCTGCGGCTTCACCCTCGCCCAGGCCGGGATGGTGCGCTACCACCGGCGTGTCCAGGCGCCGGGCTGGCAGCGGGGCCGGGTCATCAACGCCATCGGCTGCGTCGCGACGGCGATCATCCTCGTCGTCGTCGTGGTGTCCAAGTTCGTGATCGGCGCCTGGGTGCCGGTGGTCCTGATCCCCGCCATCGCGGCGGTGCTCATCAGGGTGAAGCGGCACTACGACCGGGTCGAGGCCGCCCTCGAGGTGCCCGAGACGTACCGCTCCCGCCGCCACACGCACACCGTGGTGGTGCTGGTCGGGCGGGTGCACCGGGCGACGCTGGCCGCGATCAGCTACGCCCGGTCGCTGGCGCCCGACCGCCTGGTGGCGCTGTCCGTGGTATCCGACGCCGAGGCGGCGGAATCCATCCAGGAGCAGTGGGACCGCTTCGACCTCCCGGTCGCGCTCCACATCCTGAGCTCGCCGTACCGCGAGCTGGCGGGCCCGGTGCTCGAGTACCTCGACGAGCTCGACGCCGAGAGCGACAACGACGTGATCACGGTGATCCTGCCCGAGTTCGTGCTCACGAAGTGGTACGAGCAGCTCCTCCACAACCAGTCGGCGCTCGTGCTCAAGGCCCGCCTCCTGTTCCGCCGCAACACCGTCGTGGTGTCCGTCCCGTACCAGATCGACGGTTCGAGGGTGGCCGTCCCGGGGGTGATGGAGGGACCGGCGCGGGCCGCCACCGGCGACGACGATCAGCCGAGGAGCGTGTAGGCCGGGTTCAGCAGCTGGAGGTGGTTGCCGACCTTGCCGCCGACGCCCTCGAGCACGACGCCCCGCCCGGGCTGGAGCCCGGCGATGCGGCGGCGGCCGGTGAACACGGCGACCGCCTTGGCGGTGCCGTCGCCCACGGTGACCTCGAGCGACGGGCTGCCGGCGCGGGGCACGATCTGGATGGCGACCACTTCGCCGCAGATGCGCACCGGCTGGCGGGGCGCCGCCTCGCAGATCGACACCACGTCGATCTCGCAGAACCGCTCCTGCAGCCGCGCCTGGTCGAGGTCGTGGCTGGAAGAGGTGAACCGCTTCTTCAGGTCCTTGAAGCCCATCGCGGATCGGACGCTACCGGCCGGACCCCTCAGCTTCGTGTCTGCGACGTTCGAAGCCCACGGGAGCCCAGGCCGCCCAAGGCTCTGGGGGCCAGGGGGCGGAGCCCCCAGGAATCGACCGCAGGGCGACGAAGTCGGCCGAGGACCGGAACAGCCCCGACGAAGTCGGGTCCTGAGAACTCGAGCGATCGGAGCGAAGCGAGTGAGCTCGAAGCTCTCAGCCGAGGAGGTCGAGCCGGCGGGCGAGGTCGCTGTTCAAGCGGCGCTCGGGGTCGAGGCGGTCGCGGACGGCGCGCCACTCGTCGAGGCGGGGATACATGGCCGGCAGTAGCTCCGGCCGGAGGCGGCTGTCCTTGGCCAGGTACTGCCGGCCGCCGGCGCCGACGACGAGGTCGTCGAGCCGGTCGAGCACGGCGGCGAGTTCGAGCGAGCCGGCGGGTACGTCGAGGGCGAGGGTCCAGCCCGGGGCCGGGAACGAGAGCGGGCCCGGGGCGGCGGCGCCCATGGTCTTGAGCACGGCGAGGAACGACGGAGCGCCGTGGGAGCCGAGGGCCTCGAGGCACTGCCGCAGCACGTCCTCGGCGCCGAAGGGGACGAGGCACTGCCACTGCAGGAAGCCGCGCCTCCCGTAGATGCGGTTCCAGCTCGACGCGAGGTCGAGCGGGTGGAAGAACGTCGAGATCGACTGCAGCTCGTCGCGGCGGCGGGCCGGCGCCTTGCGGAACCACAGCTCGTTGAAGGCGCGCACGGACGCCCGGTTGATCAACCCGGACGGCGCGTGGGGCACGGTCAGCGTGGTGCGGGGGTGGAACGCGAGCGGGTCGTCGCCCGGGGCGAGCGCGGCCCGCGGCGCGAAGTCGCCCTGGGTCAGCACCGAGCGTCCGAGGTGGCGCCCTCGGGCCATGGGGTCGATCCACGCCACGGAGTACCGATGGCGGTTGCGACCGTCGCGGAGGCGGGTGAGCAGGTCGTCGAAGTCGGTGAGCCGGTCGGTGTCGACCGCCACCCGGCTCGTTTCGATGGGCTGCAGCGCGATGGTCGCCTCGAGGATCGTGCCGGTGAGCCCGACGCCGCCGCACGTGGCCCAGAACTCGTCCGGTGTGCCGTCGGCGGTGAGCGTGCGGGTGGTGCCGTCGACGAGGGCGAGCTCCATCGAGCGCACGTGCTGGCCGAGCGTGCCGTCGGCGTGGTGGTTCTTGCCGTGGATGTCGGCCGCGATGGCGCCGCCGACGGTCACGAAGCGGGTGCCCGGGGTGACGGGGACGAACCAGCCCTTGGGGACAAAGGTCCGCATGATCTCGTCGAACGAGGTGCCGGCCGCGAGGCGGGCCTCGCCCGTTCGTTCGTCGAAGCCGAGCAGGCCGCTCACGCCCACCGTCTCGACCACGAGCCCGCCGGCGTTCTGGGCCGCGTCGCCGTAGGCCCGCCCCAGGCCCCGCGGCACCGCCCCTCGGGCCGGCGCGGCACCGACGGCCTTGGTCAGCTCGGCCGCGTTGGTCGGGACGGCGACGGCGGCGGCCGATGGGGCGGTCCGGCCCCATCCCCTGAGCAGCGAGCGGGCGCCGCGGACGTCGGTCATGTCGACGTGTAGACGCCGAGCGCGAACACGACCGCCCAGACCGCGCCGATCACCTGCAGGGGGCGGTCGGCGAGCACCACCTCCTCGGGCGCCGACCCTCGTCCCTGGTCGAGCACGAGGGCGTAGCGCAGGATCGCCACCGCGAACGGCACGATGGAGAGCTGGTAGTACGGCACGCCGGCGGTGGTGGCGTCCGCCTTCTCAAAGGCCCAGAGGCAGTAGGCCACGAGCACGGCCGACGACGACACCGCCCGCAGGTACGCCGTGAACGTCGGCGTGTAGGCGGTGAGCACGGCGCGGGTCTCGGTGGCGCCCTGGCCCATCTCGGCCGCCTCCGCGCCCCGCTTGCCGGAGACCATGAAGAGGGAACCGAACGTGGTCACGATGAAGAACCAGTCGGAGATGGGGACCCCCGTGGCCGCAGCGCCGGCGATGGCCCGCAGCACGAACCCGGCGGCCACCGTGGCGACGTCGACCACGGCGATCGTCTTGAGCCAGGTCGAGTACACGGTGGTCAGGACGACGTAGCCGGCGACGGTGAGTCCCAGCTGCCAGCGCAGCGCCAGCCCGAGGCCGACCGCGGCGACCATCAGCAGCACCCCGCCGACGTAGGCGACGCGGATCGGCACGATGCCGGCGGCCAGCGGTCGCCGGCGCTTGGTGGGGTGCCGGCGGTCGGCTTCGACGTCGCGGGCATCGTTCAGGAAGTAGGTGCCGCTGGCCGCCAGGCAGAGGGCGAGGAGGGCGATCAGCGTGTCGGTCAGTGGCCCGGCGTCGTCGAGCACGCCGGCGGCCCCCGGGGCGGCGAACACCAGGACGTTCTTCGACCACTGCTTCGGGCGGGCCAGGAGCAGCAGCCCCCGCACGACAGATGTCGACCGCGGGGCGTCGACTGTGGGTTCGAGCGTCCGCGCCACGGCTGGACGTTACGGCCTGGGGCGGGCCGCGGGCGGCTACCGGGTCGCCGCGACTCGGCGCCAGAGCGGGCGGGGCAGGTGGCGGAACGCGCTGAACACGTAGCGCAGCACGCCCGGCACCCACACGACGTCGTCGCCCCGGGCCAGAGCGGCGGCCACGCCCTCGGCCACCTTCTCGGCGGTCGTGGAGAACGGGGCGGGGTCGGTCCCTTCGGTCATGCGCGTCTTCACCCAGCCCGGGCGGACGACGAGGACCCGCACGCCGTCGTCGAGCAGCGCGTCGGCGAGCCCCTGGGCGAAGGCGTCGAGGCCGGCCTTGGTGGCGCCGTAGACGTAGTTCGCCTTGCGCACGCGCTCGCCGGCCACCGACGAGAGCACGACGATCGTGCCGTGGCCCTGGGCCCGCAGCCGGTCGGCCACGTGCAGCAGGGTCGATGCCGCGCCGCCGAAGTTGGCCGCGACCACGTCGGCGGCGAAGGCGGGGTCGGCGTCGAACGCACCCTGGTCGCCGAGCACCCCGGCGGCGAGGAGCACGCCGTCGAGGTCGGTTCCCTCGGGGAGGGCGGCGACGGCGGCGTCGACGACCGCGCCGTGGCTCGCGATGTCGCGGGCGTCCCACTCGACGGTGGCCACCGATGTGGCCC
>JACDCH010000116.1 GCA_013694495.1 Acidimicrobiia bacterium
GCGTTGACCCCCGCCGTCACCGCGCCGACCTTGGCCGCCGCGAGGTAGGCGACGACGAAGTCCGGGCAGGGCGGGAGCACGAGGCCGACGACGTCGCCCGGCCCGACGCCGGCGTGGGTCAGGCCGCCCGCCACCTCGTCGGAGAGGTGATCGAGGGCGGCATAGGTCAATCGCCAGCCGGTCGCCGCCACGTACGCCACGATCGCCCCGTGGCGGCGGGCGGCCTCGGCCGCGACGGCGGGGAGCGTCACCCCACCCGTCCCAGCCCGGTACGTTCCCCGCCGTGGCAACGACACCCGGGCCGGCCCGGGTCCTGCGGTCGCAGGGCCTGCGCACCAAGGCCCGGCTCCTCGAGGCGGGGATGCAGGTGCTCGGTGAGCGGGGCTACCGGGCGACGCGCGTCGACGACGTCGTGGGTCGGGCGGCGACGAGCCACGGGACCTTCTACCTCTACTTCCAGAACGTCGGGGAGATGTTCCGGGCGCTGGCCCACGTGGCCGCCGACGACATGGCGGCGCTGGCCGACGAGCTCGGGCCCATCGCGCCCGATGCCGGCGGGCGCAAGGGGCTGCGCACGTTCCTCGGCCGCTTCCTCGAGACCTACGAGCGCCACGGACCGGTGATCAGGGCGTGGGCCGAGAACCAGGTCGACGACCCCGACCTCATCTCGCTCGGGCTCGACACGTTCGGCGGCATCGCCTCGGTGCTGCGCGAGCGCATGGACGACGCCGGCGTCACCCACCTCCCCGACGCCGCCGTAGCGACGACGGTGCTGCTCGGCACCATCGAGCGGCTCGTGTACTACGCCACGTCGCGACCGCTCGAGCTCGACGACGGTGCCCTGCTCGACGAGCTGGCCGGGATGCTGCACCGGGGGTTCTTCGGCGCGTCGCGCTGACCGCTGCCGATGCCGGACCGCGGTCGCCCGGAGGATCACCCGACGGCGAGGAGCGCGGTCGACGCCGTGGAGAACCAGCCGCCGGTGGCGCTGACGCAGGCGACGCGGGCGCCGGCCACCTGGCGCTCGCCGCCCTCGCCCCGCAGCTGCCGCACCGCCTCGACGAGCAGGAACATGCCCCGCATGCCCGGGTGGCAGCTCGACAGGCCGCCGCCGTCGGTGTTGGTCGGCAGGGCGCCGCCGATCCGCAGGCGGCCATCCGCCACGAACGGCCCGCCCTCGCCCTTGGCGCAGAACCCGAGGGCCTCGAGGGTGAGCAGCACCATCGACGTGAAGGCGTCGTAGATCTGGCACGTGTCGACGTCGGCCGGGGTGAGCCCGGCCCGGTCGAAGGCCAGCCGCCCCGACCGGACGGCCGGCGACTCCGTGAAGTCGGGCCACTCGCTCATCGTGGCGTGCGACGTGGTCTCGCCCGTGCCCAGGACCCACACCGGCGCCTTGGCGCAGTTCCGGGCGCGGTCGGCCGAGGTCACGACGACGGCCCCGCCGCCGTCGGAGCGGATGCAGCAGTGGAGGGTGGTGAGGGGGTCGGCGATGAGCGGGGCCGAGTTGACCTGCTCGATGGTGAGCGGCTCGCGGTAGTACGCGTCGGGGTTGCGCCCGGCGTTGAAGCGGGCCGACACGGCAACCTCGGCCAGCTGCTCGATCGTGGTGCCGTGCTCGTACATGTGGCGCTGCGTGGCCATGGCGTACTTGGCGATGAGCGTGTGGCCGTACGGGGCGTCGAACTGCACCGGCCCCCTCGTGCCGAAGGAGAGGTTGGCGGTGCGCCGCCCGCGCTTCAGGTCGGCCCGAGTCGTCGAGCCGTAGACGATGAGGACGACGGAGGCGTGACCCGCCTGGATGGCGGCGACGGCGTGCTCGAGCATGAACTCCCACGACGCCCCGCCGACGCTGGTGCCGTCGGCCCACGTGGGCTGCAGCCCGAGGTACTCGGCCACCTCGACCGGCGGCAGCATCCCCATCCCGCACGACGCGAACCCGTCGACGTCGTCCTTGGTCAGGCCGGCGTCGGCCAGGGCCCGGCTGGCGGCCTGCTGGTGCAGGTGGAACGGGCTGAGCACGTCGACCCGGCCGCAGTCCGAGAGCGCGGCCCCCACGATGGCCACCCTCTTCCCCGGATCTGTCATTGCCCGTCGACCGCACGTGACGAACCGCAGGTCAGCGGCACAGCATGGGCTTCGCCGGAGGCGCTGGGGGTCTGGGGGCGGAGCCCCCAGGGATCGGCCGCAGGGCGACGAAGTCGGCCGAGGACCGCAGCAGTCCCGACGACGTCGGGTCCGAACAACTCGAGCGAACGGAGCGAAGCGAGTGAGCTCGAAATCTCAGGACCTTCGCACGGCATGGGCCTCGCCGGAGGCGCTGGGGGTCTGGGGGCGGAGCCCCCAGGGATCGGCCGCAGGGCGACGAAGTCGGCCGAGGTCCGGAGCAGTCCCGACGACGTCGGGTCCGAACAACTCGAGCGAACGGAGCGAAGCGAGCGAGCTCGAAATCTCAGCCGGGGCTTCGTCGGAGGCGCTGGGGGTCTGGGGGCGGAGCCCCCAGGGATCGGCCGCAGGGCGACGAAGTCG
>JACDCH010000128.1 GCA_013694495.1 Acidimicrobiia bacterium
GGCCCCGGCGGCGCTGCTGCAGGCGACGACCGTCGCCGACGCCGTGGCGCTGGTCGAACCGGCCGGACCCCAGGGCGGGGCCGACCCCGACGACCCCCTCGTGCGCGACCCGCTGCTCGAGACGGCGACGCGCCCGCTGCCCGACGGACTGGCGAACGAGCTCCGGGGCCTCGATGCGGCCGTGGCGTCCTACCGGACGGTCTTCGGCCCGTCCGACCCGCTGGCCGGCGTCGTGTCCGACCTCGTCCTCACTGCGGCGGCGGCGGAGCTCACGAGCGGCGAGCGGCGGGCCGTGCTCGGCGCAGGGCGGGCCGCCCTCGACGCCCAGCTCGAGCTCATCGCCGCGCCGCAGCGCCAGCGCTTCACCCTCACCGCCCGCGAGGGACGCGTGCAGCTCAGCCTCACGAACGGCACCGACCGCCCCGTCGACGTCACCCTCGAGCTGCGGGGCGACCGGCTCGAGCTGCCCGAGTACCCCGACGGGCGGGTCCAGGTGCGCCTCGAGCCCGGCACCCGCCAGATCGACCTGCTTCTACGGGCGCGCTCGTCGGGCGACGCCCCGCTCGACCTCAGGGTCACGAGCCCCGACGGCCGGCTCGACCTGGGCCGCACGAGCGTGACCGTCCGCACCACCGCGGTGTCCGGCGTCGGCCTCGTGCTGATGGGCGCCGCCCTCCTGTTCCTCGTCGTGTGGTGGACGCGCACGATCCTGCGCGACCGCCGCGCCGCCCGGGGCCGCCACCCGGCCCACGCCAAGTAGGTCGCCTACTGTTCCGCGGCGTGCCCGTCCGCATCGTCACCGACAGCGCCTGCGACCTCCCCGACACCCAGGCGACGGCGCTCGGCATCGAGGTCGTCCCCCTCACGGTGCGCTTCGGCGACAAGGAGTACGTCGACCGCACGGAGCTGACGGTGGCCGAGTTCTACCGCCGGATGGCGGAGTCGTCGGCGCTCCCCGAGACATCGGCGCCGTCGCCCGGCGCCTTCGACGCGGCGTTCCGGCGCTGCGCCGACGCCGGAGCCGACGCCGTCGTGTGCATCAACCTCTCGTCGCGGTTGTCGGCCACGATGCAGTCGGCCGAGACGGCGGCCAAGGCCTTCGGCGCCGAGGGCGGGAACGTCGACGTGCACTGCGTCGACTCCGAGTCCGTCACCCTCGGCCTCGGGACGCTCGTGCAGTGGGCCGCCGAGCAGGCCCTCGACGGGGCCGACGCCGACACCATCGTGAAGGGCGTGCGCGACCAGGTCCGGCGCCAGCGGGTGTGGGCGACGCTCGACACGCTCGACAACCTCAAGAAGGGCGGCCGCATCGGCGGGGCCCGGGCCCTGCTCGGCACGCTCCTGTCGGTGAAGCCCGCCATCGCCATCGCCGGCGGCGTCGTCGAGGAGGCGGGCAAGCCGCGCACCCGCAAGAAGGCGCTCCAGTGGCTGGCCGACAAGGTGCTCGCCGAGCCCGCCGTCGAGCGGCTCAACGTCGTGCACGGCGAGGCCCCCGACGTCGACCAGTTCATCGCGCTGCTGGCCCCCCGCTACGGCCCGAGCGACTTCACGGTCGGCGTCATCGGCCCGGTGATCGGCGCCCACGGCGGACCGCGGGTGCTCGGCGTCACCTACCAGGTCCCCATGTCACTGAGATGAAGGGTTCCCGACCGCCCCGGGCGAAGCCCCCCGACGCGGGAACCCGGAATCGAATCGAGACGCAGGAAGGACCGGCGGCGACGCGCTGGCGGCGGCAATCCATCCGCAGGTCCTGAGGCTGCGACCCAGGCCGGGCCGCCCCCCCAGTACGTTCCTGCCCTGCCCATGGACGCCGTGCCCCCCTTCCCTGGAGCCTCGGCGCCGGCTCCCGGCCGGGTCCTCGGCGGCCGCTACCGGCTCGAGGAGCGCATCGCCGCGGGCGGGATGGCGTCGGTGTGGGAAGCCGTCGACGAGGTCCTCGCCCGGCGGGTGGCGGTCAAGGTCCTGCACCCCCACTTGGCGGCCGACGAGCAGTTCGTGGCCCGCTTCCGGCGGGAGGCGCTGGCCGCCGCCCGGCTGACGCACCCGTGCATCGTGTCGATCTACGACACCTGCACCGACACCGCGGCCGACGGCACGCTCACCGACGCCATCGTGATGGAGCTCGTGCGGGGCACGACGCTGCGGGCCGAGCTCGACCGGCTCGGGCGCTTCGAGCCCGCCGCCGCCGCCGCGGTGGTGGCAGAGGTGTGCGACGCCCTCGGCGCGGCCCACGCCGCCGGGATCATCCACCGCGACGTGAAGCCGGCCAACGTGCTGCTGTCCACCGACGGGCGCGTGCTCGTGGCCGACTTCGGCATCGCCAAGGCCGGCGACGGCCTCGACCTCACCGGCGCCGACACCACCCTCGGTACGGCCAAGTACCTCGCCCCCGAGCAGGTGGCGGGCGAGCCGGTCGACGCCCGGGCCGACGTGTACGCCACCGGCGTCATCCTCTACGAGCTCCTGTGCGGGCGCCCGCCGTTCGTGGCCGACACCGAGGCCGCCACCGCGCTGGCCCGCCTCCACCGCGACCCCGAGCCACCGCGTTCGGTGCGGCCGGAGCTGCCGACCTGGATCGAGTCCGTCGTGCTCCGCGCCCTGGCCCGCGATCCCGCCGACCGCATCGAGTCGGCGCCGGCGCTGCGCGACCTGCTGCGGGCCGGTGGCCGCGACGACGGTGGACCACCCACCGCCGCGGTCCCCACCGTGCCGCCGACGGCGCCCACGGCCTTCGGGCCCGACCCCACC
>JACDCH010000133.1 GCA_013694495.1 Acidimicrobiia bacterium
GCGGCATCACGATCACGTCGGCCGCCACGACGACGTTCTGGCGCGACCACCGCGTCAACATCATCGACACGCCCGGCCACGTCGACTTCACCGTCGAGGTCGAGCGCTCACTGCGCGTCCTCGACGGTGCGGTGGCGGTGTTCGACGGCGTCGCCGGCGTCGAGCCCCAGACCGAGACGGTGTGGCGCCAGGCCGACAAGTACGGCGTCCCCCGCATGTGCTTCGTCAACAAGCTCGACCGCATGGGCGCCGACTTCTACAAGGCCGTCGACTCCATCAAGGACCGGCTCACCACCAACATCGCGATCCTGCAGCTCCCGATCGGCTACGAGTCCGAGTTCTCCGGCGTCGTCGACCTCGTCCGCATGAAGGCCCTCGTCTGGCACGACGAGGAGCTGGGCGCCAAGTTCGACATCGTCGACATCCCCGAGGAGCTGGCCGAGAAGGCCCACGAGTACCACCACGAGCTGATCGACGTCGTGAGCCAGTACGACGACGTCGTCCTCGAGAAGTACCTCGACGACGAGAACTCCGTCACCGCCGAGGACCTGCAGCGGGCCATCCGCAGCGCCACGATCCACCACGGGCTCGTGCCCGTGCTCACCGGCTCCGCGTTCAAGAACAAGGGCGTGCAGCCCCTGCTCGACGCGGTGGTCGACTACATGCCGTCGCCGCTCGATCTGCCGCCCACCACCGGCATGGACCCGAAGGGCAAGGAGGAGCTCGAGCGCAAGGCCGACATCTCCGAGCCCTTCGCCGCCCTCGCCTTCAAGATCGTGGCCGACCCCCACGGCAAGCTCACCTACTTCCGGGTCTACTCGGGGCAGGTCGAGAAGGGCAGCCAGATCTTCAACTCGCGCACCGGGCGCAAGGAGCGGGTCGGCCGCATCCTGCTCATGCACGCCAACAACCGCGAGGACCTCGACATCGCCAGGGCTGGCGACATCGTGGCCGGCATCGGCCTGCGCGACGCCCGCACCGGCGACACGCTCTCCGACGAGCGGGCCCCGATCGTGCTCGAGCAGCTCGTGTTCCCCGAGCCCGTCATCCGGGTCGCCATCGAGCCCAAGACGAAGCAGGACCAGGACAAGCTGGGCAAGGCCCTGGCGTCGCTCTCCGAAGAAGACCCGACCTTCCAGGTCAACTCCGACGAGGAGACCGGCCAGACGATCATCGCCGGCATGGGCGAGCTGCACCTCGAGGTGCTGGTCGACCGCATGCTCCGCGAGTTCAGCGTCGAGGCCAACGTCGGCAAGCCCCAGGTGGCCTACCGCGAGACGCTCACCGGCACCGTGGAGAAGCACCGCTACACCCACAAGAAGCAGACCGGCGGCTCGGGCCAGTACGCCGACATCCAGATCAAGGTCGAGCCCTCCGGCGCCGGGAACGGCTACGAGTTCGTCGACAAGATCACCGGCGGCCGCATCCCCAAGGAGTACATCCCCGCGGTGAATGCCGGCATCCAGGCCGCCCTCAGCTCGGGCGTGCTCGCCGACTACCCGCTCGTCGACGTCAAGGTCACCCTCGTCGACGGCAGCTACCACGACGTCGACTCCTCCGAGATGGCGTTCCGCACCGCCGGTCTCATGGGCTTCAAGGAGGCGGCCCGCAAGGCGTCGCCGGTGATCCTCGAGCCGATCATGGCCGTCGAGGTCGTCACCCCCGAGGACTACATGGGCGACGTCATGGGCGACCTCTCCTCGCGCCGGGGCCAGCTCACCGGCACCGAGCAGCGGGGCAGCGCCACCGCCGTGCGGGCCCACGTGCCCCTGTCGGAGATGTTCGGCTACGTCGGCGACCTCCGCAGCCGCACCCAGGGCCGGGCCACCTACAGCATGCAGTTCGACAGCTACCAGCAGGTGCCCCGCAACATCCAGGAAGAGATCGTCAAGCGCGTCCGCGGCGAGTAGCCGCCCCCACGGGAGGCACCGCCCCCCGTTCCTTCGGAACCACCGTCATCGGCAGCACAGGAGCAGCACGTCATGGGCAAGGAGAAGTTCGAGCGGAACAAGCCGCATTTGAACATCGGGACGATGGGTCACATCGACCATGGGAAGACGACGTTGACGGCGGCGATCACGCGCACTTTGGCGG
>JACDCH010000145.1 GCA_013694495.1 Acidimicrobiia bacterium
CGTACGAATACGCCACCGCGGGCGCCTACACGTACGGCGGCCAGGACCACCCGCTGCCCGACCGGACGACGCTGCTCGTCGACCCCGCCGACGGCGAGCGCCAGCGCTTCGTGCGTGACGTGCGCGACACCGCTGGGAACGGGCCGTCGATCGAGACCGTCCTCCTCTTCCGCCCCGACGGCATCTACCTCGAGTCGATCACGGTGCGGACGCTGTACCAGGGCTTCGAGGACGTGCAGGCGCTCCGGTCCGACCCGCCCGCGCTGTACGTGCCGGTGAGCGCGACGGTGGGGGACCGCTTCACGTACGAGCTGGCGGCGCCGGCCACGACGGCGACGGTCGACGCCGTGATCACCCGCGAGGAGACGATCGACGTCGGCGGCACGGCCGTGCGCACGTTCGTCGTCGAGACGACCACCCGCTTCGAGGGCACCATCAACGGGACGCTGGCGGCCACGGGCTGGCTCAGCCCGGAGCGGGCCCTCATCGTGCGGGAGGTGGTCGACTCGTCGATGCGCTTCGCCCTCATCGAGACGCGCGGCCGGTACGAGTCGACGATGACGAGCGCCACGCCGTGAGCGCCACCCCCGGCTCGCGGCAATCGCCGGCTGGTATCTACGGCGCCCAGGTGGCGACGCTACTCAACGGCGCCATGGTGGCCCAGGCCATCTCGGTGGTGGCCGAGCTCGGCGTGGCCGACCTCCTCGCCGACGGGCCCCGGCCGACCACGGAGCTCGCCGCCGCCACCGGCACCCACGAGGGGTCGCTGTTCCGGTTGCTGCGGGCCCTGGCCGCGGTGGGCGTGCTGCAGGACGGCGGCGACGGCTCGTTCTCGCTCACGCCGATGGGCCAGCTCCTGCGCTCCGACGTCGACGGGTCGATGTGCGAGTACGCCGCCTTCGTGGGCGGCGACTGGCAGCGGGCCCTCGGCGCCCTGCTCGGCGCGGTGCGCACCGGCTCGACCGGGTTCGAGGCGGCGTTCGGCAAGCCCTTCTACGAGCACTTGGCCACGGAGCCCGAGGCCGAGGCCCGCTGGAACCGCTACCTCGACCAGACCACGCAGTCGTTGCTCCTCGACGACAACGTCCTCGACCAGGTGCCCGTCGCGGCCGGCGAGACCGTCGTCGACGTCGGCGGGGGGCGGGGCCAGATCCTGGCCGAGCTGCTGCGGCTCAACCCGGGCGTCAAGGGCGTCCTCACCGACCTGCCGTTCGCGGTCGAGGGCGCCGACGAGGTGCTGCGGGCGGCCGGAGTGGCCGACCGCTGCGACGTCGTGGGCGGCGACATGTTCCACGGGGTGCCGCCGGGCGCCGACGCCTACTTCCTGTGCCGGGTGCTCACGAACTGGGACGACGAGCGGTGCCACGCGCTGCTCACCGGCATCCGCGAGGCGATGGCGCCCGGTGGCCGGGTGGTGGCGGTCGAGGGCATCGTCCCCGACGGCGGCGGTCCGCACTTCACGAAGCTGGCCGACCTCGGCAACATGGTCGTCGGGGGGCGCCTCCGCACCCGCTCGGAGTGGGACCGGTTGCTGGGCGGGGCCGGGCTGGGCGCCATCGAGATCCGGACGACCCGCTCGGTCGTCTTCACTGTCATCGAAGCGCAGGCGACGTGACCGTAGAGCAAGGGGGAGCGCCATGGCGATCACAACCGGGGTGAGGAACGAGCTGGCCGACATCGACCGGGCCCTCTTCGACCCGCTCGACCGGGTGGCCCGCCGCGACCCGTACCCCCTGTACGCGCGGCTGCGGGAGCTGGCGCCGGTGTTCTGGAGCGACACGCTCGGCATGTGGGTGGCCACCCGCTACGCCGACTGCAACCAGGTGCTGTCGTCGGCGGCGTGGAGCAGCGACCAGCGCAACGCCCGCACCCGGGCCGAGCGACTGGCCAGCCGCGGCATCCCCGGCGGCGGCCTCTCGGCCGGGCTCGCCCAGACCATGATGTTCATGGACCCGCCGGACCACACGCGGGTGCGGGCCGTCGTGGGCCGAGCGTTCACGCCGAAGCGGGTGGCGGCCCTGCGCCCCGCGGTGGATGACATGGTCGACGACCTGCTGGCCCCGGCCGTGGCCGACGGCGGCTTCGACGTCGTCAGCCAGTTCGGCACGCCGCTGCCCATCGCGGTGATCGGCCGGCTCCTCGGCGTGCCGGCCAGCGACAACGCGCTGCTCACGACGTGGACGCTGTCGATCGCATCGATGCTCGACTGGATCATCCCCGAGGACCGCTTCCGCGCCGCCGGCGAGGCCCTGCTCGAGTTCTGCAACTACTGCCTCGACCTCGTAGCCGTGCGGCGCAAGGAGCCGGGCGACGACCTGCTCAGCATCATGGTCCACGCCCAGGAGGACGGCGGGCAGCTCAGCCCGGGCGAGCTGCTGATGACCTGCGTCCTGCTCCTGACCGCGGGCAACCTCACGACGATGAACCTGCTCGGCACGGGCACGCTCACGTTGCTGCGCCACCCCGAGACGCTGGCCCGCCTGCGCGACGACCCCGACGTGGCCGACCCGCTCGTCGACGAGCTCCTCCGCTACGAGTCGCCCGCCCAGATGATCCCCCGCACCGCGCTGGAGGACACCGAGGTCGGCGGCCGGGCCATCGCCAAGGGCGACCAGCTGGTGGCTATCGCCGGCGCAGCCAACCGCGATCCCCAGGAGTTCGTCGCCGCCGACCGGTTCGACGTCGACCGGACCGACGGCAAGCACCTCGCCTTCGGGCACGGCATCCACTTCTGCGTCGGCGCCGCGCTGGCCCGGTTGGAGCTCCGGGTGGGACTGGGCGAGCTGGCGAGGCGGTTCCCGAACCTGGCCCTCGTCGACGACGACCCCGAGTGGCAGCCGACGGCCACGGCCCGCGGCCTCGTGTCGCTCCCGGTGACGGTCTGAATGGCGGGCTCGATGCTGTCGTGGTCTTGGGTACGGCCGCCCGCCCGGGACCGGCGCTACTCGCCGGAGGCCGCTCCCGCCGGTTGGGCGGGCACGCGTAGCGACGCACGAAGCGAGCCGCTAGGCGAGCGGAGGCGGAGCAAGCGGTGCTAGGGCTGCTCGACGTCCTCGAACCAGGACTGCATGGCCTGGCTCATGAGCAGGTCGCCGGTCATGCGCAGGCGGCCGGTCATGAACGCGTCGAGGGGCTCGAGCACGCCCGAGACGAAGCGCAGGAAGTCCTGCAGGTTCAGCGCCAGGGTGATGCGGGCCGGGGCCTTGGAGCCCTTCACGTAGGAGCAGGTGCCGTCGTTGACGGTCACCTGGTAGGCGAACGCCTTGTCGGGCGCGGCGATGTCCCACTGGATGACGGCCGACTCGTTGCCGGCGGCCTCGGGTCGGAACCGGCGCTGCATCTCGCCGAACGCCTGCTCGAGCACGACCTCGGCGCCGAGGCCCTCGACGAAGGCGAGGATCTCCTCGTCGGTCCTGTCCTTGATGGACTCGGCCACCTGCGCCCGTACATCGAACTCGTCGGTCACGTTCCCCTCCTCGTGTCCCGCGCCCCACGCGGTCGGAGCGGCCAACGTAGTCGCCGCCGCCGACCGCCCGGGTCCGCCCGATGAGCGTCGCGGCGGCGTCGGGGACGGCGGCGCCCGAGGGCTGGCGGCTCGGCTTCCGGTCGCTCGACGACGAGGTGCCGGAGTGGCGCCGCTGCACGGTCGAGGGAGACGTCCCGGCGGACCTCGGGGGCACGATCTACTTCGTTGGCCCGGGCCGCCACGACGTCCACGGCGACCGCAACGGCAGCTTCCTCGACGGCGACGGCATGGCCCACGCCGTCCGCCTCGATCCCGGCGCCCTCGATGGCGGCGCCCGCTACCGGAGCCGGTTCGTGGCCACCGCCAAGA
>JACDCH010000177.1 GCA_013694495.1 Acidimicrobiia bacterium
GCCCCGCTCGTCGCGCCCCCGGCGCCGGGCTCGACCGCACGGGCGGATCCGGGGCGCGACGTCGCCCGGGGTGCGGGCTCAGGGCTGGCGGCGCCCGGGGGTCCGGCCTCACTGCCTGCTGCGCTCGTGCTCCTCACCGGCGCGTTGGTGGCCCGACGGCGGAGCCGGCGCGACCCCTGAGGGCGTGTGCCGTTCCCGCGTGTGGGTCGCGCCGTCGGACTCGGACACCGACGACGAGCGTGGAGACGAGACGCGATGGACGACGGCGAAGTCCGCGCCCTGACGGAGATGGCGTCGTGCCCCTGCTCGGCCGGCCACCCGGTCGCGCCCGGGCTACGACGTCTCGGCGGCGACGTCCTTGGCCCACCGGTAGTCGGCCTTACCCGACGGCGACCGCAACACCTCGTCGACGAACACCCACGCCTTGGGCAGCTTGTAGCGGGCGACGTGCGTGGCGGCCTCCTCGGCCAGCGCGGCCCGCACCGCGTCGTCGCCGGTGGCCCCTTCCCGCAGGCGCACGATGGCCACCACCTCCTGGCCCCACTGCTCGCTGGGCCGGGGCGCGACCACGACGTCGTAGACGTCAGGGTGGGCGGCGATGGCAGCCTCGACCTCCTCGGCGAAGATCTTCTCGCCGCCGGAGTTGATCGTGACGGAGTCGCGGCCGAGCAGCTCGAGGGTGCCGTCGGCGAGGAGCCGGGCCCGGTCGCCGGGGATCGACTGGCGGATGCCCTCGATGACCGGGAACGTCCGGGCGGTCTTCGCCGCGTCGCCCAGGTAGCCGAGCGGGACGTTGCCCGACGTGGCCAGCCACCCCGTGCCCTCGTGGCCGGCGGGCAGCACCGCGGTGAAGTCCTCGGACACGACACCCGTACCGGCGCCGGCGGTGAACGTGCCGGTGCTGACCGGACCGCCGGCCGCGACCACCTGGGTCGCCTGACCGCCGCCCTCGGACGACCCCAGGCCGTCGATGATCATGGCGTGGGGGAGTACGGCGAGGAAGCGCTCCTTCACCGGGGCCGACAAGGCGGCCCCGCCCGAGAGGATCACGAAGAGCGACGACACGTCCCTGCGCCCGCTCTCCATCTCCTCGACGATCGGCCGCCCGAAGGCGTCGCCCACGATCTGGAGGAAGTTGACCTTCTCGCGCTCGACCATCGAGCAGATGTCGGCCGGGTCGAGGCGGTCGACGACGTCCTGGATCACCACGGGCGAGCCGCCGTTGGTGGCGAGGAAGGCGATCCAGTGTCCGGCGCCGTGCATGAACGGCGCGGCCGGGAGGACGACCATCGCTCCCGCCTTCGCCGTCTCGACGACCGACTCGAGGCTGGGGTGGAACTCCCCGGTGCCCTGGTTGCGGCCGGCCATGACCGAGCGGAAGATCTCGGCCTGGCGCCAGAGCACGCCCTTCGGCATGCCGGTGGTGCCGCCGGTGTAGAGGATGTAGAGGTCGTCGGGGGACCACTCGTCGGCCCAGCTCGGTCGCTCGGGCGACGCCTCGGTCAGCGCCTCCTCGTACCAGCGGGCGCCGGGCAGCAGGTCGCGCCCCGAGTCGTCGGCTATCTGGAGCAGCACCTCGAGGTCGGGCAGGTCCGGCAGCACCTCGGCCAGGCGGCCGGCGAAGGCGGAGTGGTACACGCAGGCCCGGGCGCCGCTGTCGGCCAGCAGGTAGCGGAGCTCCTCGGCCACGTACCGGTAGTTCACGTTCAGCGGCGCGACCCGGGCCTTGAACGCGCCGAGCATCGACTCGAGGTACTCGTTGCCGTTGTGGGCGTAGATCGCCAGGTGGTCCTGGTGCGATTCGTGACCGCCGAGACCGGCCCGCCCCTCGGGGCGGGCACCGAGCCCCGCGTCGTGGAGCACGTGGGCCAGGCGGCGGGTGCGCTCGGTGACCTCGGCGTACGAGTAGCGCCGATCGCGGAAGACGAGGCAGGTGCGATCGGGCACGGCGGCGGCGATCGCCTCGTGGACGGCGGCGAGGTTGAAGTCCGGCGGGGTGTCAGACACGGCCGGGACGGTAGGCGTAGGTTGCTCGGCCATGCGACACACGAACCTCCGCCGGGCCGGTGCCGTCGGCTTCGCCGCCTCCGCCCTCTTGCTCGGGCTCGGCGCGTGCAGCGACGACGACACCGGCGGGACCGTCATCGGCACCACGGCCCCGAGCGGGGGCGACGACGCATCGGGCGCCCCGGAGACAGGTGCGCCGGAGACCACCGGCGGCGGCGCCGCGGCGGCCGCCGTCATCACCATCGCGGAGTTCGCCTACAACGACCTCACAGTGGCCGCCGGTAGCGAGGTCGAGGTCACCAACGCCGACGGCGCGCCACACACGGTCACGTCCACCGACGACGCCTTCCCCGAGGTCGAGGTCGGCGGCGGCGAGAGCGGCACGTTCGCCGCGCCGGCCGAGCCCGGCACCTACGAGTACTTCTGCAACATCCACGGCGCCGCCACCATGAGCGGCACCCTGGTCGTCGAGTAGCGACCGCTCAGCAGCGGGCCCCCTCGGCAGGCAGCACCCCGTCGAGGAGGTAGGCGGCGACAGCGTCGTTGATGCAGGGGTCGCCGTAGGCGGTGTGCCCCTCGCCGTCGAGCACGAGGAGGTGGCCCTCGGCCAGGTTGGCCGCCACCCGCTCGGCCTGCTCGACCGGCGTGGCCGCGTCGCCGGTGGTGCCGATCACGAGGACGGGGTTCGAGCCCGCGCCGTCGACCGGACCGGTCACCGGCCGGGGCTCGGCCGGCCAGAACGCGCAGGCGAGCATCTCGTTGGCGATCGAGCCGCCGAACCGCGGCGAGATGGCCTCGAGCTCGTCGGAGAACGCGGCCCACGCCTCGCTGCCCTGCGGGTTCACGGAGTCGAGGCAGCTGACGGCCTGGTAGGCGGTGAAGCCGCCGAAGTCGCGGTACACCTCGGCCAGCTCGAGCAGGACGCTGCCGTCGCCCTGCTCGTCGGCGGCCACCAGGCCGGCGTAGAAGGGCTCCCAGAAGGAGCGGTCGTAGGTGGTGAGGATGCCGGCGGTGGCGAGGTCGGAGGGGCCGAGCACGTCGCCGGCCCCAGGCAGTGGCTCCGACTCCACCGCGGCGGCGATCCGGTCGTAGGCCGCCGCCGGTCCGCCGGCGGGGCAGTCGGCCTGGCCGTCGGGGCAGCCGGCGAAGACCGCTTCCATCGTGCGCTCGAAGCCGACGGTCTGGCCGCGGAGCAGGTCGGTCTGGCTGAACTCCGGGTCGAGGACGCCGTCGATCACGATGCGCAGCGCCGACGCCGGGAAGAGGTCGAGGTAGCGGAGGCCGATCATCGTGCCGTAGCTGAAGCCGTAGTACGAGACGACCTCGCCGGAGGCGATGCGAATCGCCTCGAGGTCGCGGGCGACGTCGTCGGTGCCCATGTGGCCGAGGAGGTCGCCGTCCTCGGCGGCGCACTCGGCGCCGATGGCGGCCGCGCCGGCGTCGAGCGCGGCCTGTTCCGCGGGCGAGTCGGGGTTGCTGTCGAGGCGCAGGAACGGATCGACGGCGTCGCCGCACTCGAGACCGGCGGACTCGCCCACGCCGCGAGGGTCCCAGCCGACGACGTCGTAGCGCTCGTTCAGCTCGGGGTCGAAGGGCCCGCCGCCCGGGACCGAGTCGTTCGTCGGGGCGCCGGGCCCGCCCAGGTTGAAGAGCAGGAGCCCGATGCGCTGGTCGGCCGGGCCGGTCGCGGGCGAGCGGCGCAGGGCGAGGTCGATGGTGGCGCCGTCGACAGCCGACCAGTCGAGCGGCACGGCGAGGGTGGCGCACTCGGTGCCGGAGCCGCACTCCTCCCAGTCGAGCGGCTGGGGCACGAACCCGCCGAGGCCGTCGTCGGGGCTGGGGGCCGGCGCCGCCGCGGTGGTGCTGGTCGGCTCCGTGGTGGTCGGCGCCTCGGTGGTGCTCGTGGTGGTCGAGGGCTCGGCGACGGCCTCGCCGCCGGCGTCGTCGCCCCCGCACCCGGCCGCCGCGAGCGCAGCGGTGACGAGGAGGGCGGGGACGAGGCGGCGCATCCATCGATAGTGCCGTATACGTTCGGTCGCCATGGCGCGACCGACGTTCGGGGTGTTCATCCCTCAGGGCTGGAAGATGGAGCTCGTCTCCATCGACGACCCCAGGGACAAGTGGGCGAAGGCGGTCGAGATCGCCGTTCTCGCGGAGGAGCTGGGGCTCGACTCCCTGTGGGTCTACGACCACTTCCACAACGTGCCCGTGCCGGCCCACGAGGCGATGTTCGAGGCGTGGACGACGGTGGCCGCGATCAGCCAGCGCACGTCGCGCATCCGCCTCGGCCAGATGGTCGGGTGCAACGGCTACCGCAATCCGGCGCTGCTGGCCAAGATCACGTCGACGGTCGACGTCATCTCGGGCGGGCGACTCGACTGGGGCATCGGCGCCGGCTGGTACGAGAACGAGTTCAAGGGCTACGGCTTCGAGTTCGGGCCGCCGAAGGAGCGCATCGGCCGCCTGCGCGAGGCGGTCGAGATCGTCAAGGCGATGTGGACCGAACCCGACGTCAGCTACGACGGCACCTACTACCGAGTCGACGGCGCCCAGTGCGATCCGAAGCCGCTCCAGCAGCCGCACCCCCCGATCTGGATCGGCGGGGGTGGCGAGCAGCTCACCCTGCGGGTCGTCGCCCGCCATGCCACCCACTCGAACTGGGGCGGCAAGCCCGACGAGTGGGCCCACAAGGACGAGGTGCTGAAGGGCCACTGCAAAGCGGTCGGCCGCGACAGCGACGAGATCACACGCACGTGGTCGCCCGAGGTGTTCATGCGCGAGACCCAGGCCGAGGTGGCGGCCGCCGGCAGCCGCAGCTTCTGGGGCGAGCCGGTCGAGTCGTGGACGGCCGGCAACCTCGTCGGCACCCCCGAGCAGGTGTGCGAGCGGATCCGCACCTACCTCGACCTCGGCTGCGCCGCCTTCGTTCCCTGGTGCAGCGACTACCCGGACACCGAGACGCTCCGCCTCCTGGGCGAAAAGGTCGTGCCCGAGTTCCGGTAGGACTGCGAGAGTCGGCGGCCATGGGATCGCTGGCGCGGGACACGGCGGTCGAGGGCGGCGACGGGCGCTACCGCGCGCAGGTCTCCCGCGACTGGGAGATCTGGGGACCGATGGGCGGGTACGTCGCGGCCATCGCCCTGCGCGCCGCGGGGGCCGAATCGCCCTTCGGCCGGCCGGCGTCGCTCAGCGTGCACTACCTCGGCGTGGCGCAGTTCGAGGAGGTGCAGCTCTCGGTGGTGCCGCTGCGGGTGGCTCGCCAGGCCGCCTCGCACCGGGTGACGATGACGCAGGGCAACCGGGCCGTCCTCGAGGCGCTCGTGTGGTCGGTGGCCGACGACGCCGCCGGGCTCGAGCACGACGTCGCCGTCATGCCCGACGTCCCGCCGTGGACCGACCTGCAGTCGCCCCAGGAGCGGCTGGGCGAGGACGCCCCACCGCCGTTCCCGTTCTGGCGCAACTTCGACAGCCGCCCTGTGGACTGGGTCGACGACTGGCCGCCGCCGGCGCCGATGGAGCCGCTCTACCGCAACTGGATGCGCTTCGCCGACTGGGAGCCGGGCGCCGACCCCTGGCTCGACTGCGCCCGCGCCGCGCTGCTCGTCGACCTGCCGAGCTGGCCGTCCGGTTCCCGCCCCCACGCGTGGGCCGAGCCGAAGTTCATCGCCCCCACGCTCGACCTGAACGTGGCCTTCCACCGCCTGGCGCCCGACGATGGGTGGCTGCTGCTCGAGGGCACCTCGCCGGTGGCCAACGACGCCCTGATGGCCTGGACCGGGCGGCTGTGGACCACCGGCGGACAGCTCGTGGCCAGCGGCGGCGGCCAGACGATGTTCAGGCCGATCCCCGGCTGAGCCACCCGGCCTGGCCGATCCGGTAGAGGACGTGGCGGCGCTGGGGCCACTCCGGCAGGTTCGGGTGGTCGAAGTCGTCGGCCGGGTCGTGGGTCATCCCGAGCCGTTCCATCACCGCCCGGGAGCGGACGTTGCCGACGATCGTGAACGACACGACCTCGTCGAGGGCGAGCTCGTCGAACGCGAACCGCAGGGCCTCCGACGCCGCTTCCGTGGCGTACCCGTGGCCCCACGCCGTCGCCGCCAACCGCCAGCCGACCTCGACCGCAGGGGTGAAGTGGGCCTCGAAGCCGGGCCGGGCGAGGCCCACGTAACCGATGAAGCGGTCGCCGCCCACCACCTCGACGGCCCACAGCCCCCAGCCGTCGGCCGCCATCGGCGCCTCGATCCGGTCGACGAACGCGTCGCTCTGCTCCCGCGTCATCGTCGCCGGGAAGTGCTCCATCACCGCCGGGTCGGCGGTCATCGCCGCGAACGGCTCCCGGTCCTCGGGGCGCCAAGCCCGCAACGCGAGGCGGGGCGTCCGGAGCTCGTGGATCACTCGTAGTAGCGGTAGATGGCCTGGGCGACGCAGCTCGGCTTCGGCGCGCCGACCACCTCGATGGTTCCGGTGAGGGTGACCTGGACGCCGCCGCCCACGTCGTCGACGGAATCGACGGTGGCGCCGCACCGGACCTGCGACCCGACCGGCACCGGCGCCGGGAACCGCACCTTCTCCGCGCCGTAGTTGACACCCATCTTGAACCCCTCGACCCGCCACATGAGCGGCAGGAAGTAGGGCAGGAGCGACAGCGTGAGGTAGCCGTGGGCGATGGGGCCACCGAAGGGCCCCGTCTTGGCCCGCTCGGGGTCGACGTGGATCCACTGGTGGTCACCCGTCGCCTCGGCGAACGTGTTCACCTGCTGCTGCGTGATCTCGAACGGGTCGGACCATCCGATGTGCTGGCCGACCAGATCCTTCAAGCCATCGGCGCCGGTGACGGTGAGCATCCACGGGACCGTAGCGGCCGGCGGCGATCCTGGCGGTCGTGTCGGAGGGCGGCAGGGGTGGCGGGGGGACGGTCATCGACGTGACCGACCGGGTCGTGGGTGGAGCCGTGGCCGGCGTCGCCCTGGCGGCGGGCGAGGGTCGCCGCCTGCGCCCGTTGAGCCTGCTCCGGCCCAAACCCATGTGCCCCGTGGGCGGCGTCCCGCTGGTCGACCTCGCGCTGGCCCGGCTCGCGGCGGTGACCACCAGCCGGGCCGTGAACGTGCACCACGGCCGGGCGCTGCTCGAGTCGCACCTGCACGGTCGCGTGCACCTGTCGTTCGAGGAGGACCGGGCGCTGGGGACGGCCGGCGCGCTGGGACACCTCCGCGACTGGATCGCCGGGCGCCCAACGCTGGTCGTGAACGGCGACGCGTGGTGCCCTGCGCCCTTGGCCC
>JACDCH010000285.1 GCA_013694495.1 Acidimicrobiia bacterium
GTGCTGCGCCGATGAGCCCGCGGCACCTCGCCCTGCTCGGCCACCGGCTCGCATCCCCGGGGGCGACGGGGGTGGGCCGGTACTACACCGAGCTGGTCCGGGGCGTGGCGGCGGCGATGGCGCCGGGGGACCGCCTCGTGGTGGCGAGCACGCGGGAGGCGGGGCACCCGACGAGCCTCCCGATCGGCGTCGACCACCGGACGATCCCGGGGCCGCGGAAGCTCGTGACGCTCGGCTGGGCGCTGGCGCGACGGCCCCGGGTCGACCGGGCCCTCGGCCGCCCGGACCTCGTCCACGCGATGCACGTGTGGGCGCCGACGCCGACCCGCGCCCGCCTGGTCGTCACCATCCACGACCTCATGCCGTTCCGGCATCCGCAGTGGTACGGCCGGGTCGAGAACTGGTCGTTCCGGCGGGCGGTCGCCTACGCCCGTGATCACGCCGACCTCGTGCTCACCGACTCCGAGAACGAGGGCCGCCAGCTCGTCGCCGCCGGGATCGAACGAGGTCGGCTGCGGGTGGTGCCGCTCGGCGTCGACAACGGGTTCCGGCGGCGCCCGACGGTGTCCGAGCGCGACCGGGTCTGCGCGGAGTACGGCGTCGAGCCCGGGCGCTACCTCGTCGCCGTCGGGGCCGTCTCGGAGCGGAAGAACCTCCCCGTGGTGCTCAGAGCCCTCGCCGGGGTCGACCCCGACCGGCTCGGCTCTCCCGGCCTCCTCGTGATCGGCCCCTCGTGGGCCGGTTCCGAACGGGTCGAGGCGCTGGTGGCCGACCTCGGCCTCACCGACCGGGTCCGCTTCACGGGCTACGTGCCGGGGGAGGCGCTGCCCGTCCTCATCGGCGCCGCCCTCGCCCTCGTCCACCCGTCGCAGGACGAGGGCTTCGGCCTGACCCCGCTCGAGGCGATGGCGGCCGGCGTCCCCGCGCTCGTCGCCGACGCCGGCTCGCTGCGCGAGATCGTGGGCGATGCCGGGCTCGTGCTCGACGGCGCCGACCCCGACGCCTGGGCGGAGGCCATCGATTCGGTGGCGACCGATGCCGGCCGCCGACAGGCGCTCGTCGAAGCGGGGCAGCGGCGCCAGTCGACGTTCACCTGGCCGCGCACCGCGGCGGCGACCGTCGCTGTCTACGACGAGTTGCTCGCGCGCTGAGGCCGGCTGGCTGCATCGACCCACGACGGCGTCGACGAGGGCCGTCCCCATCGGATCGCGCCGGGAGCCGACCTCATAGGGTGCGGGCGTGGTCGGCCGCCCGTTCTCCCGTCGTCCCGTGCCTTCGTGACGGTCCGCGTCCTGCACGTGCTCGAGGCCCTGGAAGGGGGGACGGCCCGCCACCTCGTGGACGTCGTCCGTCACGCCCGGTCTGTCGTCCACGAGGTGGTCCTCCCGCCGTCCCGGGTCGGGGGCATCACCGATCCGGCTGCCACGGATCGCCTCCGAGCAGCCGGGGCCACCATCCACCTCCTGCCCATGCGGCGGACGCCGTGGTCCCCTCGCAACGGCGAGTCCCTGGCGCGCCTGGCCCGGCTGGTGCGCGCCCGCCGGCCCGACGTGGTCCACGGCCACTCGTCGATCGGCGGCCTCCTGGCGCGCCTGGGGGCGGTCGGCACCGGCCGGCCTTGCCTCTACACCCCGAACGGCATCACCCAGGTCCGGGCGGGGGTGGTCGTCGAGCGACGCCTCCGGCGGTTCACGCACCGGTTCGTCGCCGTGTCCGCCAGCGAAGGCGAGCTGGCCGTCGAGCTCGGGCTCATCGGGTCCGACCGGCTCGTCGTGATCCCGAACGGCATCGAGCTCGAGGCGCCCCCACCCGTGCCGCTGCGGGCCCGGCTGGGCATCGACGCCGGCGTGCCGCTCGTCGGCACGATCGCCCGCCTGGTGCCGCAGAAGGCGCCCGAGGACTTCGTGGCCGCCTGCGCGCTCGTCGGCGCCGCGCTGCCGGACGCGCACTTCGTGCTCATCGGCGGCGGCGAGCTCCAGGCCCAGGTCGACGCGGCGCTTCAGGCCAGCGGCCTGGGCGCCCGGTTCCACCAGCTCGAGAGCCTGCCGGGTGCTGCCGGTGCCCTCGGCGAGTTCGACGTCTTCACCCTCTCTTCGCGCTTCGAGGGCGGACCGTACGCGCCGCTGGAGGCCATGCGGGCCCGCACCGCCGTCGTCCTCACCGACTGCGTCGGCAGCCGCGACGCGGTGGAGCACGGCACGTCCGGGCTGCTCGTGCCGGTCGGCGATCCCGCCGCGCTCGCGACTGCGGTCGTCGAGCTCCTGTGCGCCGCCGAGCGGCGCCGGCAACTGGCCGCCGCAGGGCGGGCCCGGGTGGAGGAGCGCTTCACGGTCGAGCTGATGGGCGCGCGTCTCGACGAGCTCTACACGACCGTCGCCGGCCGGTAGTCGTGGAGCGGATCGCCATCGACGTGACCGCGGCGATCACCGGCCGCACCGGCATCGCCCGCTACGTGCTGGCGCTGGCGGACGCCATCGAGGCGTTGCCCGAGGCGCCGACGGTGGCCCGCTTCGCCGTGGGTCGCGCCCTCGTAGAGGTCCCCGAGCGCACCCGGCACTTCCCGGTGCCCCTACGGGTCGTCGATCGTGCGTGGCGTGCGGTTGCGCACCCCCGGGTGGAGCGCATCACCGGGCTGGTGGACTCGGTCCACGCGTCAGGGCCGAACCTGGTTCCGGCGCGGGCGCCCGTGGTCGCCGTCGTGTACGACCTGGCCGCCCTCGACCACCCGGCGCTGCACCCCGCCCGCGACGTCCGCCAGCTGCGGCGCTACGTCGAGCACCTGGCTCGGGCGGACGCCGTCATGGCCATCTCGGCCACCACCGCCGACCGCCTCGTCGCGTCCGGTGTCGCCCCGGGCCGGGTGCACGTCGCCCCCATCGGCCGCAGCCCGTTCCCGACCGCCGTCGATCCGCCGCTGGCGGGGCGACGGTACGTGCTCGCGGTGGGAGCGCCCGTGCCCCGCAAGGGGTTCGACGTGCTCCTGCGGGCGCTGGCCCGCGTCGACGACCCCGACCTCGGGCTGGCCCTCATCGGACCCCCAGGGCCCGAGGACGACGCGTTGGCCGAGCTGGCGGCGGCGCTGCAGCTCACCGACCGGGTGCACCGCGCCGGTCCGGTGACCGAGGCCGAGCTCGCGGGGTGGTACCAGCACGCCCTGGTGCTGGCCGCACCGAGCGTCGACGAGGGCTTCGGCCTGCCGCTCGTCGAGGCCCTCGCCCTGGGCACCCCGGTGGTGGCGACGGACATCGCCGTCTTCCGGGAGGTCACGGGCAGGCACGCCCTGCTGGTGCCGCTGGGCGACGTCGACGCACTCGCGGCGGCGCTGGCCGAGGCGGCCGACCGCCCGCCGTCGGTCGTGGCTCAGGTGGCCCTCGGCACAGCCCACGTGGCCCAGTACACGTGGGCGGCCTGCGCGGCGGCGACAGTGGCCGTCCACCGCGCCCTCTGACGGCCGGTCGGCCCTACCGCCGCGCCCGGCGGGTGGTCGTCGTGGTCGGCGCCGTGGTCGGGGTGACCGTCGTGGGGCTGGCTGTGGTCGGTGGGGCCGTGGTCGGTGGGGCCGTGGTCGGCGGGACCGTCGTCGTCGGGCCGGTCGTGGTGGCCGTCGTCGTCGGGGCGATCGGGGCGCCGGTCGGTACGAGCGTGATCGACAGCGCGCTGCCGTCACCCATGGTGTAGCTGCCGACGTCCAACCGGCCGCCGGCGACGCCGAGCGTTCGCGTGGCGAGGAGGGTCGGCGCGGCGAGGGCGCCGGCCACCGAGGGGATCCGCTCGACGGTGGCGGTGTACGAGGTGCCGTCCGCGGCGGCGGTGAGCAGGACGGTGCGGACGGCGCGCGCCGCGGCGTAGGCCAAGCCCGGGCAGTGCTCGTCGAGGTCCGTCTGGCAGCCGGTGTGACGGCCGATGAGCACCCGGATGACGCCGGCGGGGTCGACCGTGGAGAGGACAGACGCCTCGGCATCGGCGATCGTGCTCTCGACCAGCGAGAACTCGGGGCCGGTCATGTCGGCATACGTCTCGTGGGCGTGGAACGCGTCGGTGGGTGTCGCCCCGTCGGCGAGGAGCAGGCCGTCGAGCATCCCGGGCCGGGCGAAGCACGTGGAGAGCGACGTCCCGGTCTCCGCCGTGTCCCAGCAGGCTGGGTTCGCGATGTCGATGCCGGCGTAGGCCAACGACGAGAGGTAGCCCACCGCCGCGCCGGGCTGGCGGAAGTTCCACGGGGCGCCCCACTCGTTGACATGGAGCTCGACGTCCCGCAGGCCGGCCGCGGCGATGGCGGCGCGGGCGTCGTCGGCGTGCTGGAGCACAGCCCGGGGGCCGCCGTCGCACCAGCCCAGGCAGGAGGCCCCGATCTCGTGCCAGGAGAGCCCGGAGAGGTCCATGCCGGTGGCGGCCGCCCGTTCGAGGAAGCCCTGCGCGTCGTCGAAGCCCGATCCGAACCGCACGTAGCCCGAGCTCGGCCCGATCACCGCCGCGTCCGGGAGCCGCGTCCGGATCACCGCGGCCGCCCGCCGGTGCTGCTCGAACACCAGCTCGGGCGTCGCCGGGTCCCCCCCGACGTAGTCCGACGGTGAGGGCTCGTTCTGCACCTCCCAGTACTCCGGTACGGCGCCCCGCAGGATGTGGCCGTCGACGACGGCGCCGATCCACCACTCGTAGAAGTCCCAGTTCGCCCACGGCGCCTGCTTCTGCGTGGCGTTCATCCAGGGGTCCGAGAGGATGAGCGTGATCGCGCCGCCGTGCGTCCGAGCCTCGTGGAACCGCTCGTAGTCGAGCGCTGCGAGCCGCCACGCCGAGGGGTCGATGGCGGCGACGCGGGCGTCCGCCGTCAAGGCGTCGATGCCGTGCAGGGAGCCGACGCCGGCACCGGTGGCGTCACCGGCAGCAGCCCTGGTGTCGACGGTCGCGCAGACGGATCCCGACGGGGTCAGCTCGCAGCCGGCGGCCGGTGGTGTGGTGCCCACGGCGATGGCGAACGGGCCGAAGGCGCTCGCCTCGTCGACGGCGACGACCCTGACGAAGTAGTTGCTGCCCGGGGCCAGGTGGTCGACGACGATCGAGCGACACGTTCCGCACGCCGTGCGCTGGCCGACCGAGCGGTCGTTCGGGCTCGTGACGATCACCCACCAGGTGTTTGCGTCAGTGGTGGCGACCCAGTCGACGCGCAGCGCGGTGGGCGAAACCCCGGCGGCCGTGACGAGGGTCGCTTGCGGCACCGCTTGGACGGCGGCCTGGGCGGAGCCGACCGGCGGGCCCGACGCGACCAGACCCCCCAGGGCCAGCCAGCAAGCGAGGACGGATTTCGCAACTGCTCGCATGACCCGTTTCGTCCCTTTCGGAAGAACGCGCAAGGTAGCTCGTACCCCACGGTTCGTGAGCAATCCTCATCGGGCGAATCGAACCTCACCTGAAGGGTTGAGCGCCGAGAATCGGTGTCGGGCCGCCGGAGCGGCGCTCAGGGGAGGGGCAGCAGCGTCACCAGCAGGGCGTCGCCATCGGCGACGGTCCAGGTCCCCACGGGGATGGGGTCGCCCCCGCCGGGGAGCACCATGGTGGCCACGAGCTCCCGACCGGACGATGCTCCGGCGACCGATCGGATCCGCTCGACCCGCGCCGCATAGCCGACGGTGCTGCCGGCGGGCGGCGCCAGCACCAGCGACAGGTCCGCCTCGGGGGCGTACTCGACCCCGGCGGGGCAGTTCTCGTCGATACCGCCAGCGCACCCCGTGTGTCGGCCGAGGACCGCTCGTATGAGCCCGGCCGCATCGACGGTCGCGAAGACGGACGCCTCTGGATCGCCGATCGTGCTCGCCAGGATCCGAGAACCGGCCTGCGTCATCTCGGCGTAGGCGGCGTGGGCGAACCATGCGTCCGTGGGCGTCCGACCGTCGGGCAGGAGGAGCCCGCCGAGGGTCCCCGGACGTACGAAGCACGACGACTCGAGGCTGCCATCGGCCCCGGCGGTCGACCAGCAGGCCGGGTTGGCGACGTCGATCCCCGCCGTCGCGAGGGAGGAGAGGTAGCCCAGCACGGCCCCGGGCTGGGAGAAGTTCCACGGCGCGCCCCACTCGTTCACGTGCAGCTCGGGTTCGACGGCTCCCGCTGCGCCGGCCACGGCCGCCCGCACGTCGTCGGCGTGCTGGAGCACCGCTCGAGGACCGCCGTCGCAGTCGCCGAGGCAGCCGGCCCCGATCTCGTGCCACGACAGGCCGGCCAGGTCCCCGGTCGTCGCCAGGCCCGCGTATGTCTCCATGTCGGCGATGCCCCCGCCGAACACGACGTAGCTGGCGCTGGGACCGATCACCCTCGCGTCGGGGAGGAGCGCATGGATCACCGCCGCCGCCCGCTCGTGCTGCTCGAGGACGAGCGCCGCGGTGCCGCCTCCGCCCGGCGACCCCTCCGCCCCCGGTTCGTTCTGGACCTCCCAGTAGTCGGGCACCGCCTGGGCGGCGACGTGCGCCTCCACGACCTGGCCGACGAACGCCTCGTAGCGCACCCAGTCGTCCCACGGCGCAGCGGTGCCGGCGGCCCCCAGCCAGGCGTCGGAGAGCAGGGCCGTCACGCTGGTCTCGTAGAAGCGGGCGAGGGCGAAGCGCTCGAAGTCGAGGGCGGAGACGCGCCAGGCCCGGGGCCTGAGCGGGGTCACCGCGCCGATGCTCGTCTGGCTCGTGATCCCGTGGAGCGCGCCGAGCCCGACGCCCGTCGCCGCCCCGCCGGGCGTGCCGTCGACCACGGCGCAGGTCTCGGCTGCGTCCACGTCGTCGCACCCCGGCGCCCCCGGGGTCTCGGCCTCGGTCGGATCGCCGAACGGCCCGAACGACCGGTCCTCGCCCATGGACACCACCCGGATGGCGTAGGCGCTGGACGGGGCCAGGTGCTCGACCGTCACCTCCCGGCAGGCGCCGCATACCGTGCGCTGGCCCACCGAGCGGCCGTCGGGCGCGGCGAGCAGCACCAACCACCGGTGGGCGTCCTGGTCGGCCTCCCACCGGACCTCGAGCGAGGTCGGCGAGACGGCGTCGACCTGGACCTGGCTCGGCGCCGGTCCCGAAGCGGCCGGCGCGGCCCCTCCCGTGCAGCCCACGACGGTGGCGCCGAGCGTGACGAAGACGATGAACTGGCGAGCCCCTCGCCTCATCTCGTCGGCGGGGGCGTGGCCCGCTGCGGCAGCCACGGCGGCGGTCCCGGCCGGCACATCTCGGTGAGATCGAGGGATTCCTTGTAGGTGTCCATCGACTTCCAGAACCCGTCGTGGTGGAACGCGTACAACTCGCCGGCGGCGGCGAGGGCGGGGAGCACCTCGCGCTCGAGGTCCTCGCCATGCCAGTGGTCGAAGGCGCGCTGGTCGAACACGAAGAACCCGGCGTTGATGCGGTGCTCGGGCAGTCGGGGCTTCTCCCGGAAGCGCCTCACCCGGCCCTGGTCGTCGATCTCGAGCGTCCCGTACTGCGAGGGCAGGGGCACGGTGGTGACGGTGGCCGCTCCGTCGTGCGAGCGGTGGAAGGCGAGGAGGTCCCTGACGTTCACGTCGCCCAGGCCGTCGGCGTAGGTGGCGAGGAAGACGTCGCCGAGATCGTCCCTGCATTTCAGGATCCGGCCGGCGGTGTTCGTGTCCAGACCGGTGTCCCTGACGGTCACATCGATCGCAGGCGCAAGGGTGTCGGCGAACTCGACGATCATCTCGCAGCGGTAGCCGGCCGCCAGGACGAACGAGGAGAAGCCCTGGTCGCTGTAGATGTCGAGCACGTGTTCGAGCACGGGCCGGCCGTCGACGTGCAGGAGGGGCTTCGGAACATCCACGGTGTGGGGGTACGCTCGCGTCCCCTTGCCGCCACACAACACGACGGTTGTTGTCATCCGGCCAGGCTCGCGCGAAAGGATCGGGGTCGAGCGTCGTTGTAGTGGGTGGTCGTTGCGAAACCCGGTCCGGAACATGGGATCAGGCAGGAGATGACCCCCGAAGAGGCGAACAGGCAATGTGTGCAGCCCGCTCGGCGGTGGCGAGCGGCACGCTCCGTGGGATGAGGGAGTGACGATGATTCGGCAGGCCGAGATGGGCAAGCGGGTACTGGACGTCGCCGTTGCGG
Source organism: Acidimicrobiia bacterium (assembly GCA_013694495.1). GTDB lineage: Bacteria > Actinomycetota > Acidimicrobiia > Acidimicrobiales > JACDCH01 > JACDCH01. The sequence goes on from JACDCH010000285.1 coordinate 8,088, forward strand.
CGACGATGCTGCTGCTCACCCTGCCGGTCATCGTTCTCGCCACCCTCGGGGCGGCGGTGGCGCTGCGGACCTGGCCCATCTTCTCCCACGTGCGGGTGGGCCGGGACGGCCGCCCGTTCCGGATGTTCAAGATCCGGACCCTGCCGACGTCGTTCTCGAGCTATGCGGCGAAGTACGACCTCGACGATGCCAAGATCCCGTCGTTCTGCGCGCTGCTGCGGCGCACCCACCTCGACGAGTTGCCCCAGTTGGTGCTGGTGCTCACCGGGCGGATGAGCCTCGTCGGGCCCCGGCCCGAGATGCGGCACCTCGTCGACGAGTTCGATCCCGCCTTCGCTGCGAAGCGGTCGTCCGTCCGCCCGGGCTGCACGGGGCTCTGGCAGGTCAGCGAGCGGTGCAACCGGATGATCTCGGAGCACCCGGAGTTCGACCTCTACTACATCCGGCACCGCAGCCTGCGCCTCGACTTCTGGATCCTCGGCCGCACCCTCGCCCTGCTGCACCCGGCCGGGCAGGCGAGCATGGTCTCCTACGACCAGCTGCTGCAGCGCCGGGCCGCCCCCCTCGGCGACGCCGCCCTGGCCTCGTGCGAGGATCGCGAGCCCCAGCTCGCGGCGCTCGACGCGGCCCACAGCTCCTAGCAGGGCTCCCGGGGAAGTGGCCGCTCGGCGCTGGCCTACGGTGCCCGGGTGCCCGGTGACGTCGCCACCCTGCTCGACCGGCCCATCGTGGCCAAGCTGCTGCGCTACGCCGCCACCTCGGTGGTGGGCGTGGTGGTCGGGCAGTCGTTCCTCTACCTGTTCGACTCGGTGCTGGGCTGGGAGGAGTGGCTCGCCAACGTCGGCGCCGTGGCCGTGAGCAGCGTCCCGGCGTACCTGATCAGCCGCTACTGGGTGTGGCAGGTGCGCGACAAGAACAGCCTGAAGCGCGAGCTCGTGCCGTTCTGGGGGATGGCGCTCCTCGGCCTCGCGCTCTCCACGATCCTCGTGAGCATCGTGTCCCGCCGCACCGAGGCGGCCCTGGCCATCGGCCTCGCCAACCTGGCCGGCTTCGGCGTGCTGTGGGTGGCGAAGTTCTTCGTGCTCGACCGGGTCCTCTTCGCCCGCCCGGAACCGGACCCGGCTCCGCCGCCCCTGCTGTAGCGCTCGTCAGCCCTGGGTGGTGCCGTGGCCGAGTGCGGCCGGCAGGTGGTCGTGCCAGGACGACGTGAGGTCGGCGACGGCGACGTCGAGCAGGTCCTTGACCACGAGGCGGTCGCCGGTGGCCAGGCCGATCCGGGAGGTGGGCACGCCGGCGGCGGCGGCGCCGTCGAGCACGGCGGCCATCTGGTCGGGGGCGGCGGCCACGACCACCCGGCCG
>JACDCH010000208.1 GCA_013694495.1 Acidimicrobiia bacterium
GTCCCAGTCCCAGCCCGCCTCCCCGTCGAGCTCGGCGAGCTGCATCACGCGCCGGTGGGCGGCCAGCTCCACGCGCCGGAACAGCTCGTTGCGGATGAGCACCTTGAACGCCCGCACGTTGGCCGACACCGGCGGCGGCGCCCCGTCGGCGGACCGCACCGCGCCCGCCGCCTCGACGGCGTCGGCGTCGGCGTCGGGGTCGGGGCGGGCCAGCGCCTGCCACTCGTCGAGCAGGCTCGAGTCGACCTGGCGGACCAGTTCCCCGAGCCACTCCGTCAGGTCGTAGAGGGCGTCGGTCTTGGCCGCCTCGGGGACGGTCTGCACGAGCGCCTTGTAGGCGTCGGTCAGGTAGCGCAGCAGCGTCCCCTCCGAGCGGGCCAGCTGGTAGTGCTGCACGTAGTCGGCGAACGTCATCGCCCGCTCCCACAGGTCGCGCACGACCGACTTCGGGCGCAGCTCGTGGTCGTCGACGTAGGGGTGCGCCTGCCGGTACATCTGGTAGGCGGCGTCGAGCAGGTCGGCGAGCGGCTGCGGCGCCCGGACCTCGGCGAGGCGCTCCATCCGCTCTTCGTACTCGACGCCGGCCGCCTTCAGCTCGGCGACGAGCTCGCCCTTGGCCTTGTTCACCTGCGCGGCGATGACGGGCCCGGGGCTCTCGAGGATGGCCTCGACGACGGAGACGACGTCGAGCGCGTAGGTGTCGGCGTCGCGGTCGAGCAGGTCGAGGGCGGCCAGCGCCAGCGGCGCGAGCGGCTGGTTCAGGGCGAAGTCGACCTGCAGGTCGACGGTGACCCGCACCCCACGGCCGCGGTCGTCCGGGCGCTCCAGGCGCTCGACGACGCCGGCGGCGAGCAGCGCCCGGTAGATGGCGATGGCCCGCCGGATGTGGCGGCGCTGCGCCTTGCGGGGCTCGTGGTTGTCGGTGAGGAGCTGCTGCAGGGCGAGGCAGCCGTCGCCGTCGCGGTCGAGCACGTTGAGCAGCATCGAGTGCGACACGGCGAAGCTCGACGTGAGGGTTTCGGGGGCGGCCTCGACCAGCCGCTCGAACGTCGGCTTGCCCCACGACACGAACCCGTCGGGCGGCTTGCTGCGCACGACCTTGCGCCGCTTCTTCGGGTCGTCGCCCGCCTTGGCCAGGGCCTTCTCGTTGTCGATGACGTGGTCGGGCGCCTGCACCGCCACGGTGCCGGCGACGTCGAAGCCGGCCCGCCCGGCCCGGCCCGCGATCTGGTGGAACTCGCGGGCGCTGAGGTGGCGCGTCTTGACGCCGTCGTACTTCGACAGCGCGGTGAACAGCACCGTGCGGATGGGGACGTTGATGCCGACGCCGAGCGTGTCGGTGCCGCAGATCACCTTCAGCAGGCCGGCCTGGGCCAGCCGTTCGACGAGCCGGCGGTACTTCGGGAGCATCCCCGCGTGGTGCACCCCGATGCCGTGGCGCACGTACCGCGACAGCGTCTTGCCGAACCCGGACGTGAAGCGGAAGTCGCCGATCAGCTCGGCGATCCGGTCCTTCTCCTCGCGGGTCGAGATGTTGACGCTCATCAGCGCCTGCGCTCGCTCGACGGCCGACGCCTGCGTGAAGTGCACGACGTACACCGGCGCCTGGCGCGTCTCGAGCAGCTCCTCGATGGTCTCGTGCAACGGCGTGAGCCGGTAGTCGAACGTCAACGGCACCGGCCGCGTCGCCGAGCTGATCGTCGTGGTGGCCCGCCCCGTGCGGCGGGTGAGGTCGGCCTCGAAGCGGGTGACGTCGCCCAGCGTCGCCGACATCAGCACGAACTGGGCCCGGGGCAGCGCCAGGAGCGGCACCTGCCACGCCCACCCGCGGTCCGGCTCGGCGTAGTAGTGGAACTCGTCCATCACCACCTGGCCGACGGCGGCCGCCGCCCCTTCCCGCAGGGCGATGTTGGCCAGGATCTCGGCGGTGCAGCACACGATCGGCGCGTCGCGGTTGATGGCCGCGTCGCCGGTCATCATCCCCACCTTCTCGCGGCCGAAGGTGGCGCACAGGTCGAAGAACTTCTCGCTCACGAGCGCCTTGATCGGCGCGGTGTAGAAGCTGCGCCGGCCCTCCGCCAGCGCCGTGAAGTGCGCCCCGGCCGCGACGAGGCTCTTCCCGGAGCCCGTCGGGGTGGCGACGATGACGTTCGACCCCGAGACCACCTCGATGAGCGCCTCCTCCTGCGCCGGGTAGAGCGTGAGCCCGGTGCCGGCCGCCCACGCGGTGAACGCGTCGTAGAGCGCGTCGGGCCCGGGCACCGTCGGGATGAGGTCGGTGAGGGCCACGGCCCCGCCATGGTGCCCTTTCGGCGGGGTCGGGCGGATCTCGGATGCGCGATCCCGGGCGCCGGACGCTGACACAGCCAGCGCGTACGGTCCCTGTGATGGAGGCCTGCCGTTGACGTTCGTGCTGCACCGGGCCGAACGGGCCGACGTGCTGGTCGACGCCCTGGGCGACATCCTCGCCGACCCACTCCCGGACGCGTTCGAGCGGGAGGTCGTCGCGGTGCACTCCCGAGGCGTCGAGCGCTGGCTCTCGCACCGCCTCGCCGCCCGCCTCGGCGCCGGGCCGGGCCGGGCCGACGGCATCTGCGCCAACCTCCACTTCCCCTTCCCGGGCACGCTCGTCGGCCGGGCGCTGGCGGCGGCCACGGGCGTCGACCCCACCACCGACCCATGGCGCCCCGAGCGGCTCGCCTGGCCGCTCCTCGAGGTGGTCGAGGCGAACCTCGACGAGGCGTGGCTGCGGATCCTGGCCGGGCACCTCGGTGGCGCCGATGCCGGCGCCGCCGACCGCGACCGGCGCTTCGGCGCCGTCCGCCACCTCGCCGACCTGTTCGACCGCTACGCCATCCACCGCCCGTCCATGCTCCGGGCCTGGGCGGCCGGGCGCGACGACGACGGCGACGGCGACGACCTCCCCGCCGACGCCACCTGGCAGGCCGAGCTCTGGCGGCGCCTGCGGGCCGTGCTCGACGAGCCCAGCCCGGCCGAGCGGCTGGTGGACGGCTGCGACGTCCTCGCCGCCGATCCGACCATCGTCGACCTGCCGGCGCGCCTCGCCCTGTTCGGCCTCACCCGGCTGCCGGCCAGCTACCTCGACGTGCTCGCCGCCATCGCCCGCCACCGCGATGTGCACCTGCTCGCTCTGCACCCGTCGCCGGCTGCCTGGGCCGCGGTCGAGGCCGGGCGGCCGGGCGACGACGCCGACCC
>JACDCH010000233.1 GCA_013694495.1 Acidimicrobiia bacterium
CGCCCCGCACCGAGCCGGCGACCCCAGCCGCGCCGGGCATGGTCGTCGGCACGGTCGGCGGAGGAACCGGCCCCGAGGGCCCCGACGGCCCCGAAGGCCCCGAGGGCCCCGAAGGCCCCGACGGCCCCGACGGCCCCGACGGCCCGGTCGGGGCGCCGATGCGGAGGATGCCGATGCCGTCGGGGAACTCGAGCCCGGCGTCGACCTGCTCGGGGAGGGGCGCCGGTACGTCGCCGGCGCCGAAGGTGACCCGCTCGATCGAACCGCCACCCACCGTCGGTCCGGGGCCGACCACCCCGATGTCGGCGATCCAGAGCGTCCCGTCGGACGTGACGCCGATGCCGAACGGGGTCACACCGCCGGCCTGCCCGGTGGTGACGAGCACGAAACGGCGGAAGACGCCGTCCTTGCCGTACTCGACGACCGTTCCCGTGAACACGTTCGAGATGAAGAACGTGCCCCGCCCGCTGTCCACGATGTCGGAGGGCGTGGTGAGCACGCCGGGCGTCTGCGGGATGAACAGCGACTTGCCGACCCGATCGGCGTCGGCCAGCTGCTCGCCGGTGATGTCGCTCCGCCCGCACCCATCGGCGGCCGTCTCTCCCGTGGGCCACCGGGTCGAGTCGTAGCGGTAGATGCCGCCCGGCTCGGCGGTGGCGAGGTTGGGGCGGTTGCTGGCGATGTAGACGTCCGTGCCGTCGACCTCGATGCCGCCGGCGGTGCCGATGCCGACGTCGATCTTGCAGTGCGGCACCCGCACGAAGTCGTTGCGGGCGGGGCCGACGGCCGGCTGCACGAACGACGAGTCGAAGAACCACACCGTGAGCTCGCCTGTGGCCGGCTCCTGCGGCAGCTGGCCCCCGACGGCGCCGGTGATCAGCCGGCCGTCGGGCAGGACGCCGCATCCGTAGTTCTCGGGGTTGCTGTCGCTGGGCAGGAAGCTGTCGGGGACCAGCTTGGCGATCTGCTCGGCGGCGAGCGTGGCGAAGGTGTCGCCGGTGAGGCGGAAGATGCCCCAGCCCTGCTTGATGACGCCGGGCAACACGTTCTGCTCCGTGTCCTCGCCGGCGATGAACCAGGTCTCGCCGGCGGGCAGCCACGGCGTGTCCGGGGGCACGAAGCAGATCTCGGCGTTGATGTCGAGTCCGCCGACCGGGTCGTCAGCAGCAGACGGGATGAGCGTCCGCCGCTCGCCGGTGGCGGCGTCGTAGATGTTGAGCCGGTTGTCCTCCCCGTTGAACACCACCTCGAACCCGACCCCGGGATCGGCCTGCTGTGGCCGGGCCTCCACGCTGGTGGCGAGCGCCGCCGGCCCGCCGGCCAGGAGGACGAGGACAGCGACGATGCGCCTCACCGGTCCTGCCCGACGTCGACGGCGTCCGGCAGGAGCGACGACGTGTTCCCCACGGGCACGAACGCGGACGTCGAGGCGGCCGGTGCCAGGGCGCCGGCCAGCGTGACGGCGAGGAGCGCGGAATCTGTCCTGGTTCGATGCACTCGTCCCCCCTCCCTCCCGCGACGGCCCGATCGTCGCCACGGCTCCGTGGGGAGGGGTTCGCCGCCGATCGGGATGGTTCCTGCCCGATTGCTGACGTACGTGTCAGGTTCGGCGCCGTCGACGCCCGCCGCGCCCGAGGCAGTCGCCTCAGAGGGCCACCAGCGAATCGCGCAAGGCGCCGAGCTCGGACACGACCTCGTCGAGCTCCCGGCCGAGCTCGTCGGTGCCGGCGCCCGCCACCAGCGCCACCTCCGCACCGCGGGCCACCGCCGCGCCGAGGCGGGCATCGAGCAGCCGCAGCCGGTCGTCGACCTCGTCGACCGCGTTGAGGAGCCGCTGCACCGAGGCGAAACGCGCCTGGAGCGCGACGACCAGCGCCGGGTCGGCCGCAGGGTCGCGCTTGGCCGCCTTGTAGTCGGCGGTCACCTTGTCGGCGTCGAGGCCCGCCGCCACCCGCTCGACCTCCCCGGCCCGCTGCACCGTCTCCCACACCGCCAGCACGCCCTGGTCGACCTGCTCGCCGAGCACCGCCAGGCGCTCACGCACCGGTCCCTCGCGCAGGCCGGCGACGACGGCGGCCCAGCGCCGTCGGGCCTCGACGGCGTCGACCACCACGGCGACGAAGCGGGCGGGGGCGGCCGCCGGGTCGACGACGGCCAAGGGATCCGGTGGGGCCTTCGGGCGACGACGGAAGGCCATCAGGCGAGGTGGTCGACGAAGCCCTCGAGCTGGCGGAGGTTCCGGCACTCGAAGGTGCCGTCGCAGTAGGTGGCGTACTCGCCGACGATCGAATCGCCGGTGTCCCAGTAGCTGTGCGGCTCCGGGTTCAGCCAATAGACGTGGCGGGCCCGGCGCTGGACCTCCTTCAGCACCCACGACTGCGACGCGTGGTAGTTGTTCCGCGCGTCACCGAGCACGATCACCGTGGTCTTGGGGCCGATCTCCTTGCCCCACTTGCTCCAGAACACCTCGAAGGCGTGGCCGTAGTCGGAGTGCCCGTCGACCCACACCACGTCGGCCTCGGTGTTGACCCGGTGCACGGCCTCGGTGATGTCCTCGACGCCGTCGAAGAACCGGGTGACCTCGTCGATGCCGTCGATGAACACGAACGAGCGCACCTTCGAGAACTGGGACCCGATGGCGTACACGAGGTGGAGCGTGAAGCGGGCGAACGCCGCCACCGAGCCGGAGATGTCGGCGACCACGACGATCTCGGGCTTGTGGGGCCGTGGGTACTTGAACTTCGGCTCGGCCGGGACGCCGCCGTAGGAGAGCGAGTGGCGCACGGTGCTGCGGAAGTCGAGCGGGCCCTTGCGGCCGTGGCGGCGCTTGCGGGCCAGGCGCACGGCGAGGCGACGGGCCAGCGGGTAGAGCGCCTTGCGCAGCTGGGCGAGCTCCTCGCGGCTGGCATGCATGAAGTCGATGTCCTCGGGCAGCGGCTTGCGCAACGTCCGGGCCATCGCCTCGACGCCGCGGTCGGCGACCAGGCGGCGCCGGATCTCGGCCTCGATCTCCTTCTTCAGCTCCTCGATGCGCGAGTTGAACTCGTCGCGCTCGAGCCGCTCCTCGAGCGGGGTGAGGTCGCCGTCGGCGTCCTCTCGGGTCTGCTGCATGAGCTGGTCGAGCACGCCGTCGAGGTCGAGGTTCCGCAGCGTCCGGTACAGGTAGTACGTGCCGCCCACCGGCCGGCCCGGCTCCATGCCGGCGTAGCGGCGCACGGCCTGGCGGGCCACGGCCCGGAGCACGGGCTGGTTGCCCTCGAGCAGCGCCCGGTACAGGAGCTCGGCGAGCTGCTCGGGCGTGAGCGGCTCGCCCCCACCGCCGCCCTGGGAGCCCTGGTCGCCGTCCTGGCCCTGCATCTCCTGGAGCTCGTCGGCCAAGGCGTCGAGGTCGGCGGCCTCGTCGCCGCCGAGGCCGTAC
>JACDCH010000254.1 GCA_013694495.1 Acidimicrobiia bacterium
GGCCGGTGGCGCTGCCGATCCCCCCGCCGGTCGGCGAACCGCTCGGGTACCCGCCGCCCCCGCCTCCGCCGCTCGGCGAGAGCGGTCGCTACGTGCCGCCGCCCCCGCCCCCGGCGGGGTGGACACCCGGGTCCACCATCGGCGTCGGCCCCTACATCACGCCCATGGCCGGCAAGGTCATCAAGCGGGCCGGCGGCTGCGGGTGCCTCATCACGCTCATCGTGATCGGGTTCACCTCGGTCGTCGCCTTCTTCATCTTCCGCTCGGTCAACGACGCCATCGGCTCGCTGCGGGTGGAGGACGGCGCCCCGCTCACGATCGGCGAGCGCCAGAGCGAGACCATCTCCGACAACCGCGCCGTCGACCACGCCCTCGTCGGCACCGGCGAGATCGTGCTGATCACCGTCGACGGCCTCGGCGACCTCGACGCCTTCCTCGAGGTCTTCGACGGCGAGCGGAGCCTCGCCCGCGACGACGACACCAACGGCCGGGATCCCGAGCTCCAACTCGTCCTCGAGGAGGGCCGGTCCTACCGGGTCCGGGTCCGGCCCTTCAGCCGCGGCGAGGGCGGCCGGTACACGATCGAGGTCGCCTCCATCGCCCCTGCGCCGCCGCCGGTCACCGGCGTCCCGCAGGGCGCCGGCATCCTCGACGGTGGCCGGCTCGTGCGGGGCGAGCCCCTGTCGTTGTCCGTCGGCGCGGGTCAGATCGTCCGCTTCGCCTTCGTCGGCTCCGGCGGCGAGACGGTCTTCGAGGTGGTCGGCCTCGCCGGCTTCGACCCCACGCTGACGGTGCTCGACCAGGCCGGCGCAGAGATCGGCTTCGACGATGACTCCCTGGGCAACTCGGGTTCGCAGCTGGCGCTCACGCTCGGCGAGGGCCAGGCCGTCACCCTCGAGGTGGCCGAGTTCGGCAACGACGAGGCCGGCGCCTTCACGATCCAGGCCCGCTGACGCCATGGCCGCCGAGATCAGCACCGTCGCCGACGACGAGGTCGTGGTGCACGACGGCACCACCGTGCGCCGCTACGAAGGGCTCGCGCCCGGCACCGAGCACACCCTCGACGGCGAGACGGTGCGCACGTTGCCCCGCCCGGCGGGCGCGCTGCTGTGCCGCGTCGCCACGGTCAACGACACCCACTTCGGCGAGACGCTGTGCGGGCTCGTCGAGGGCACCGACATCGGCCCCGTGCTACGGGTCGACCCCGCCGACCCGTACCCCGAGATGATGAACGCGGCCGCCGCGGGCGAGATCGCCGCCATCGATCCCGCCGTCGTGCTGGCCAAGGGTGACCTCACCACCGACGGCACCGCAGCCGAGTGGGCCCGCTTCGAGGCCGTGTACGGCGCCACCTTCGGCGAGCGCCTGCACCTCGTGCGGGGCAACCACGACGCCATGGCCGGCCTCGACCACGGGACCGGTGCCCCGTTCACCGTCGACGTCCCCGGCGCCCGCCTCGCCGTCCTCGACACGGTCGTGGCCTTCAGCGATCGGGGCCGCCTGTCGACCGAGCAGGTCGAGTGGCTCGACGACACGGCTCGCGACGCCGGCGCCGATGGCGTCCCGCTGCTGGTCTTCGGCCACCACCACGCCTGGAACCCCGAGGCCACGATCCGCCCCGACGACTACTTCGGGATCAACCCCGACGACACCGACCGACTGGTCGACGTCGTGGCCCGCCGCCCCGCCATCCGCGGCTACTTCGCCGGCCACACGCACCGCAACCGCGTCCGCCGCTTCGCCGCCACCGGCGAGGTGCCGTTCGTCGAGGTGGCCTGCGTGAAGGACTACCCGGGCACGTGGGCCGAGTACCGGATCCACGAGGGCGGCATCCTCCAGGTGCACCGGCGGATCTCGTCCCCGGCCGCGCTGGCGTGGTCGGAGCGGTGCCGGGCGATGTACGACGGCGGCTACGCCGACTACGCGCTCGGGTCGCTCGACGACCGGTGCTTCGCCCTGCCCTCCTCCCGCTGAAAGCTACGTTCGGGTGACGCCCGCACCGGGCGCGAGCCCACGAGGAGATCACCATGCCCATCCGTCGTGTCGTCGCCGCCGCCGCCTCCCTCACCCTCGTGCTCGCCGCCGCCGGCTGCAGCGACGACGAGTCGGTCTTCAACCAGGAGGCCGGCGAGTGCGTCGAGAGCATCTCCGACCTGGGCACCGAGATCAGTGAGCTGCCCGAGGCCGACTGCGCCCAGCCCCACGACGGCGAGGTCATCGGCACGTTCACGCACGACGGCGACGACTTCCCCGGCCAGGAGGGCATCGGCCAGGAGGCGTTCGAGGGCTGCGCCGGCGTGTTCGCGGACTACGTCGGTGTCGAACTCATCGCCAGCACGCTCGACCTGTTCCCGATCTCCCCGACCCAGCAGAGCTGGGACGAGATCGACGACCGCGAGAGCATCTGCGTCGCCGTCGGCCAGAACAGCGAGCAGCTCGAGGGCAGCGTGAAGGACGGCGGCGACGAGTTCGAGGCGCCCATCGCCGCCGAGTTCGCCGACCTCACCGATTCGTGCCTCGGCGGCGACGGCGCGGCGTGCGACGAGCTCTACAACACGTCGCCCGCCGAGTCGGTCGAGGAGCGCATCGGCGCCAGCTGCGGCGGCCGCGACCTCGCCTTCGAGACCGTCGGCGCCTGCGCCGGCGCCGCCGGCTGAGGAGCGTGGCGGCTACTCGGAGGAGGTGGCGACCTCGATGCGGTCCTGGCGCCACTGCTTGGCGGCGACGAGGGCAGCGACGGCGCGGTCGTGCAGCTCGTCGGCGTGGAAGGCGTGGGCCGGGTAGCAGGCGACGCCGGCCCACAGGGTGAGGTCGCTGCGGGTCGCAGCCAGCGCCCGGCGGAGGCGCTCGACGGTCCACACCGCGCCGTTCTCGGGCGTGTCCTCGAGCAGCAGGGCGAAGCGGCCGTCGTCGAGGCGGCAGGCCGTGTCGGCCTCGCGCAGCGTGGCGCGCACGTGGTCGGCGACGAGGACGGGGTCGACGACCTCGGGCTCGCCGGTCCGGATGCCGCTCACCACGTCGACGAGGACGACGGCGACGGGGCGCAGGTGGCGCCGGGCGGCGGCAACGCGGCTGGCCAGGGTGACGTCGAAGTAGCGCTCGCCGAAGAGACCGGTCTCGGCGTCGACGAGGGCCTCCTCGTCGTCGGCCGGAACGACCGGCGCAGCTTGGGACGCCGCCGGCTGCGCGGCCGCGCCCTCGCCCGCCTCGACGGCCAGGGCCAGTTCGTCGGTGAGGTGGGCCACCCGGGCGTCGGCCTGCTCGAGCCGCTCGTCGAGGGCGTCGGCCCGGCCGCCCAGGTGGCTGGCCGCCAGCCCGGCCGCGATGCCGAAGGACCCGGCGACGACCCCGAGGACGGGGACGTCGGCGACCGCCGCCACGACACCGACGACCAGCGCGACGCAGCCGAGCACCAGCCCCAATGCTCCCCGACCTCGCATCGCCCACCTCCCCGTTCGCCCCGCATCGCCCGGCCCGTGCCGACCCGCTCCGATCGGCAGCCGGACCACGCATTGGAGCAGATCGGGCGACTTCGCCCCGTTTCGCCTCAGGACCTACGGCGGAAAAACCGCGCCGCGGGCGACAACACTCGCCGGAACGGAGCGAAGCGAGTGACGGCGAAGAACTCAACCCCGGTGCTGCTCCACCAGGTCGGCGATGTCGGCCATGATCCGGCCGAGCTCGAAGTCCTTGGGCGTGTAGACGGCGGCGATGCCGCCGGCGAGCAGGGCCGGCCGGTCGTCCTCGGGGATGATGCCACCGAGCACGATCGGGGCCTGTACGCCGGCCTCCCGCACCAGGCGGAGGACGTCGGGCACGAGCTCGAGGTGGCTGCCGGACAGGATCGACAGCCCGATCACGTCGACGTCCTCGTCGCGCGCCACGGCCGCGATCTGCTCCGGCGTGAGCCGGATGCCCTGGTACACGACCTCCATGCCCGCGTCGCGAGCCGCCACCGCGATCTGCTCGGCGCCGTTGCTGTGGCCGTCGAGGCCGGGCTTGGCCACGAGGAAGCGGGGCGGTCCGCCGGCCATCGCCCGCACCCGGTCGGCCACGGTCTGGAGGTCGGGCGTCCCGCCGGCGGCCCCCGCTGCTGCACCGACACCGGTGGGTGCCCGGTACTCGCCGAACACCTCGCGGAGCACGCCGGCCCACTCGCCGGTGGTGCCGCCGGCGTGGGCCAGGGCGATCGTCGGACCCATGAGGTTCTCGGTGCCCTCGGCCGCCACCCGGAGGTCGTCGAGGGCCCGCTTCACCCGGTCGGCGTCGCGCCGCGAGCGCCACGCCTGCACGTCGGCGATCAGCTCCTCCTGCACGCCGCGGTCGACCTTGAGGATCGACTCCTCACCGCCGAGCGGCGACGGCGCCGTCTCGGTGAACCGGTTGACGCCGACGACGGTGAGGTCGCCGTTCTCGATCCTGCGCATCCGCTCCGTGTGGCTGCGCACGAGCCGGCCCTTCAGCTCCTCGATGGCCTCGAAGGCGCCGCCCCGGGCCAGCACGTCGTCGAGCTCGGCCCAGGCGCCGTCGGCCAGCTCGGCCGTCTTCGCCTCGACGACCTTGGAGCCGTCGAACAGGTCGCCGTACTCGAGCAGGTCGGTCTCGTAGGCGAGCACCTGCTGGATGCGTAGCGACCACTGCTGGTCCCACGGGCGGGGTAGGCCCAGGGCCTCGTTCCACGCCGGGAGCTGGAGCGACCGAGCCCTCGCCTTCTTCGACAGCGTCACGCCCAGCGCCTCGAGCACGATGCGCTGGACGTTGTTCTCGGGCTGGGCCTCGGTGAGCCCGAGGCTGTTGACCTGCACGCCGTAGCGGAACCGCAGCGCCTTCTCGTCGGTGACGCCGTAGCGCTCCCGGCCGATGCGCTCCCACAGCTCGCCGAAGGCGCGCATCTTGCACGTCTCCTCGACGAAGCGGATCCCGGCGTTGACGAAGAAGCTGATCGACGCGAACACGGCCGGGAAGCGGTCGGCGTCGACCTGGCCGGACTCCTGCACCGCGTCGAGCACGCCGACGGCCGTCGCCAGCGCGTAGGCGATCTCCTGGACGGGCGTCGCCCCTGCCTCCTGCAGGTGGTATGAGCAGACGTTCATCGGATTCCACAGCGGGGCGTGTTCGGCGCAGTAGGCGACCATGTCGACGATGAGCCGGCGCGACGGGAGCGGCGGGAAGATGTACGTGCCGCGGGACAGGTACTCCTTCACGATGTCGTTCTGCGTCGTGCCCCGGAGCGCCGTGCTGGCGACGCCCTCGTCCTCGGCGTGGGCGACGTAGAGGCCGAGCAGCCACGCCGCCGGCGCGTTGATCGTCATCGACGTGTTCATCTCGCCGACGGGGATGCCGTCGAGCAGCTGGGCCATGTGCCCGAGGTGGGCGACCGGCACGCCGACCTTGCCGACCTCGCCCCGGGCGCGGGGGTCGTCGGGGTCGTAGCCGGTCTGGGTCGGCAGGTCGAAGGCGATCGACAGGCCGGTCTGCCCCTTCGCCAGGTTGGTCCGGTACAGCGCGTTCGAGGCCCGGGCCGTCGAGTGGCCGGAGTAGGTGCGCATCAGCCACGGCTTGTCTCGCTCGGTCACGGACGAAGTCTCCCGCGCCAGGCCGGTGCGGGGCGAACGAGCCCTCAAGTCACTCTGCGCGGTCGTCGATGTGAGATGAAGGGTTGCCGAGCCGACCGCAACGGGCGAAGCCCCTCCACGCGACAACCCGGAATCGAATCGAGACACAGGAAGGACCTGCGGCCAGGAGCCGTTGCCCCGCAATCCGTCCGCAGGTTCTGAGTTGACCGCACCGCAACCCCGTCATCGCACAGGAGCAAATCATGCGTCGCACCACCGTCATGCTCACCGCCGCCGCCGCCGCCGTGATCGCCCTCGGCGCCGGCAGCGCCGCCGCCCTCGACGGGGAGCCCGTCGTCGAAGAACCCGTCGTCGAAGAACCCGTCGTCGAAGAACCCGTCGTCGAAGAACCCGTCGTCGAGGAACCCGTCGTCGAAGAG
>JACDCH010000259.1 GCA_013694495.1 Acidimicrobiia bacterium
GTCGGAGACCCTCCGACCCTGGACGTTCGGTTGCAGCTATGTGGTGGCGGGGGCAGGATTTGAACCTGCGACCTTCGGGTTATGAGCCCGACGAGCTACCTGACTGCTCCACCCCGCGGCGTTCTCAAGTGGAGGGAGGACTGTAGCGAGGGATGGTCGGGGGCGCCAACCTCGGTCAGGCGGGCTCCGCCGTGGTGGCGGTGGTGGAGCTCGACGGAGGGGTCGTGGTGGTGGCGCTGGGTTGCTCGTCGGTGGAGGTGGGGGTCTCGCCGTCGAGAAGCTCCTGGGCCTGGGCGATGAGGTCGCGGGCCTCGGCGATCTTGTCCTGGTACTCGGCGAGGCCGTCTGAGCCGCCTTCGCGAAGGGCGGCTTCGGCCTCTTCGAAGAGGGTGTCGGCGTCGGCGAGGAGCTGCGCGACCGTGCGTTCGTCGGTGGGTGGCGGCTCGCCGTTCTCGCCACCCTCGGCGGGGTCGGGAAGCTCGTTGTCGGTCAGGACGTCGTCGGGGAGGTCCGGGAACAGCTGGGTCAGGGCTTCCTCGAGGTTGTTGCCGTAGCCGACCCGGCCGTTGAACTCGACGATGACCTTGCGCAGCAGCGGCAGGTTGTTCTGCTCGCTCGTGATGTAGAGCGGCTGCACGTACAACAGCGACTGCTCGATCGGGACGAACACGAGGTTGCCGAACGTGCACGTGGACCCCGACCCCGGGCGGCAGAGGTCGGTCTGGTCCTCCGCGATCTGCTCGAACGAACTGATCGTCGCCGACACCTGCGATGGGCCGTCGATCTGGGCCGACGCCGGCGTCTCGTAGCTCGTGAGCTGTCCGTACGTGTCGGGGTCGCTGTCGGCCACGAGGAAGCCCGTGAGCACCGGCACGGCGTCGCCCTGCAACGGCGTGAACGGACGGAGCATCACGAACGACTGCTCGGTCTCGCCGGGCAACGCGGTGAGCAGGTAGTACGGCTCGATTCGGTTCGCGTCGCGCGGGGCGTCGTCCGGGCTCGTCGACGACGTCGTCTCCGTGTCGATGCGACCCTCGACGGGCGCGCCCGGGTCGCGGGCGACGGCCCAGGCGCCGAGGTTGTCGAAGAAGTTGCGTGGGTCGGTCAGGCGGTAGCGGCCCCACATGTTCGTCTGCACCCGGAACAGGTCCTCGGGGTACCGGAAGTGGGCCCGCAGGTCCTCCGGCGGCGGCTCGTACGTGAACAGGCCCGGGAACGCACGGCCGTAGGCCCGCAGGATCGGGTCCTCGGGATCGGTGACGTAGAAGGTGGTGGTGCCGTCGTACGCGTCGACCACCGCCTTCACCGAGTTCCTGATGTAGTTGAAGCGGCGGTCGAGGTCGCCGGCGACGCCGTCGACGACGGCGGCCTGCGCGTACGGGTAGCGGTCCGTCGTGGTGTAGCCGTCGATCACCCACTGGACCCGACCGCCGAGCACCACCGGGTACGGGTCGGCGTCGAAGGTGAGGAACGGCGCCAGCGCCTGCACCCTCTCCCTGACGTCCCGGTTGATGAGGATCCGACTCTCGTCGCGGAGGCTCCCGGAGAAGAGGAGGTTCACGTCGGCGAAGCGCAGCGCGAACGCGGCGCGTCGGAACACGGAGCCGATCTCGAGGCCGTCGGCGCCGGCGTAGGCCGTGGTCTGGCGCTGGCCTTCGTCGTCCTCGTAGTCGACCTCCTCGCGGTTCGTGTCGACGACGACGAAGCCGCCCTGCTCCTCACCGATGTAGATCGCCGGCTGCTCGACGGCGACGTCGACGTCGGCCGCGTTGCGCACGGGGATGTCGGACACGAGGAGCTCGGGTCGGTCGAGGCTCGTCTTGCTGTTGGCCGACGACATCACGACGCCGTAGCCGTGCGTGTAGGTGAGGTGGACCGTCTCCCACGACGGTTGGGTGACGCCCCCTGAGTCGAGGTCGCGCACCGACACCATCACCTGGGTCAGTTCGCCGTCGATCATGTAGCGGTCCACGTCGACGTCGTTGATCCGGTAGAAGGGCCGGAGCGCCTGGAGCTGGCCGTAGGTGGAGCGCAACACGCCGGTGTCCCACAGGCGGATGTTGCGGATGACGTCGGCGTTGTCGGTCAAGTCGGCGCTGTCGAGCGGCGCGTTGCCGGCGTAGTCCTGCACGTCGACGTCGTCGAGGCCGAGGGCGGTCCGGGTGGCGGCGATGTTGCGGTCGATGAACTCGCTCTCCTGCGACAGCTCCGACGGCTGGACCCGGAACCGTTGCACCGCGGCCGGCACGATGGCCCCGCCGACGACGGCGACCAGCGCCCAGATGCCGACGCCGAGCACGGGGAGCACCCATCCCTTGCGGCGCATGTTGACGAGGAACAGCGCTGCGGCCGCGACGGCCACGAGGATCAGCAGGCGGATGGCCGGCAGCTGCGCGTTGACGTCGGTATAGGTGGCGCCGTTGACCGTGCCCCGGGTCGAGATCGTGAGGCCGAACTGCTGCAGGTAGTAGCCCGCAGCCTTCACGAGGGCGAGAACGGCGAGCAGCGCCGAGAGGTGCACCTTCACCTGGGAGGTGACCCGCTCGGGGCCGGGGATCTGGAAGCGAATCCCGCCGTTCAGGTAGTGCGCGACCGCCGTGATGATGAGGACGATCACGAGGGCGAAGAACAGCCAGCCGACGAGGAAGTCGAGGAACGGCAGCTTGAAGATGTACCAGCTCAGGTCGCGCCCGAAGAGCGGATCGACCGAGTCGCCGAAGTCGACGGAATTGTTGAAGAGGATCCACTCGTTCCAGTGGGCGCCCGGGCTGGCGCCGGCGGTGAGGGCGAAGAGGGCGGCCACGACGAAGCGCACGAGGCGGGTGCGGCCGCCGACGAGCTCGCGGTACCGCACCACGAGCTCCTCTTCCGGTCCCGGGGCGCGGAACGCCGGGGCCAGCTTGTCGGCGATGGCGAGGTTCGCCCACAAGAGGAGGAAGAACCCGATCGTGAACAGCACGACCAGGGTGAGCTTGGCCCGCAACACGCCGGTGAAGACGCCGCTCTGCCCCAGGCTGTCGTACCAGATGAAGTCCGTGTAGAAGCTGGCGATCCCCCGCAGCGACATGAGCAGTACGACGAGCAGGACCGCCGCGGTGATGATGGCGATGCGGCCCCGACCGGGACGCCCCTGCCTCGTCGGTGGTTGCGGCCGGACGGGCGGCTCGGGGTCTTCGGGCATGGGGGCGAGAGCCTACGAGCGGGGCGCAGGTCGTCGGGCGCGGCGCGTCAGGGCGCCGGGGCCAGCAGGCAGCGGCACCCGGCGTGGGCCGGCGGCCGGGGGTGCCCCGTCGGGAAGGGCTCGCTGGCGGCGACGGCCCCCTCGAGCGCGTTGTCCTCGCAGTCGGGGCA
>JACDCH010000302.1 GCA_013694495.1 Acidimicrobiia bacterium
GTCTTCCTGTGGCAGGTGCCGGGCGAACCGCGGGGAGAGATCGGCGCCGAGCATGGCATCCGTTCGCCGGATCGCGGTGATGGCGGCGGTGGGGTCAAACTCACGCCCGTGAAGGACGGACAGCGCCTCATTGTGCAGGGCGTAGGCGAGGTGCGCGGCCTGCCGCACCTCCAGCTTCCCCGGGTTCGTGCTGCCGAGGTAGCCCCCCAGGAGCAGGCGGATTTCGTAGACCGCCTGCGCCAGCAACTTCGCTTGCACGGGATCGACAGACATCGCGCTCACCCCTCGTCCTGCTCGCGGAGCTTGGCGAGGATGCTGAAGTCCTCCAGCGTCGTCGTGTCGCCCTTCCCCTCGCGGCCGGCCGCGATGTCGCGCAAGAGCCGGCGCATGATCTTCCCGCTCCGCGTCTTCGGCAGCGCGTCCGTGAACCGGATGTCGTCCGGCCGCGCCAGCGCCCCGATCTCCTTCACCACGTGCGCCTTCATCGCCGCCTTCAAGTCGTCCGACGCCTGAACCCCCGCCTTCAGCGTCACGAAGCAGCAGATCGACTCGCCCTTCAGGTCGTCCGGCCGGCCCACCACCGCCGCCTCCGCCACCTGCGGGTGGTTCACCAAGGCGCTCTCCACCTCCATCGTGCTCAAGCGGTGGCCGCTCACGTTCAGCACGTCGTCCACCCGGCCCATCACCCAGATGTAGCCGTCGGCGTCCCGGCGGGCGCCGTCGGCGGTGAAGTAGATGCCGGGGTAGTTGCTCCAGTACGTCGCCTTGAACCGCTCGTCGTCGCCGTAGATGGTCCGCATCATGCTCGGCCACGGCCGCTTCACCACCAGGAACCCGCCCTCGTTCGCCGGGACCGGGTTCCCCTCCTTGTCCACGACTTCGGCCGCGACCCCGGGCAGCGGCTTCGTCGCGCTGCCGGGCTTGGTGAACATCGCCCCCGGCAGCGGCGAGATCATGATGGCGCCGGTTTCCGTCTGCCACCACGTGTCGACGATCGGGCAGCGGCCGCCGCCGATCACCTCGTGGTACCACATCCACGCCTCGGGGTTGATCGGCTCGCCGACGCTGCCGAGGAGGCGGAGCTTCGAGAGATCGTGCTTGGCCAGGAGATCGGTGCCCCACTTCATGAACGTCCGGATGGCGGTCGGGGCCGTGTAGAGGATCGTGACGCCGTAGCGCTCGGCGATGTCCCACAGCCGGTCCTTGCCGGGCGTGTCGGGCGTGCCCTCGTACATCACCGATGTGGCCCGGTTCGTGAGCGGCCCGTAGACGATGTAGCTGTGGCCGGTGACCCAGCCGCAGTCGGCCGCGCACCAGTAGATGTCCTCGTCCGGGTGGAGGTCGAACACGTACCTGTGCGTGAACGCGACCTGGGTGAGGTAGCCGCCGGTCGTGTGCATGATGCCCTTGGGCTTGGCCGTCGTGCCCGACGTGTAGAGCAGGTAGAGCAGGTCCTCGGCGCCCATCGGCTCGCACGGGCAGCCCGGTTCGGCCTTGGCCACCAGCTCGTGCCACCAGTGGTCGCGGCCCTCGACCCAGTCGACCGGTTCGTCGACGCGCTTCACGACCAGGACGTGCTCGATGGTCGACGTGCGCCCCACGGCGACGTCGACGTTCGGCTTGAGCATCGACGGCGCGCCGCGCCGGTAGCCGCCGTCGGCGGTGACGAGCACCTTGCAGGCGGCGTCGTCGATCCGGTCGGCGAGCGCATCGGGGCTGAACCCACCGAACACGACGGAGTGGGCAGCGCCGATGCGCGCGCAGGCGAGCATGGCGATCGGCAGCTCCGGCACCATCGGCATGTAGATGGCCACCCGGTCGCCCTTGACCACGCCGAGCGACTTCAGGGCGTTGGCGGCGCGCTGCACCTCGTCGTGCAGGTCGGCGTAGGTGATCGTGCGGGTGTCGCCCGGCTCGCCCTCCCAGTGGAACGCCACCTGCTCGCCGTGACCCGACGCGACGTGCCGGTCGACGGCGTTGTGGCAGACGTTGAGCGTGCCCCCGACGAACCACTTGGCGAACGGAAGCTGCCAGTCGCAGATCGTGTGCCACGGCTCGAACCAGTCGAGCAGCTCGGTCGCCTGCCGGGCCCAGAACGCCTCGGGGTCCTCGGCCGCCTCGTCGTGCAGCGCCGACCCCGACACGAGGGCCCGCTCGACGAAGTCCGCCGGCGGCGGGAACGTGCGCTCCTCGAGCAGATAGTCCTCGATGGCCGCACCGGTCGGCAGGTCGCTCATGAGCCGCGAACCTTACGACTACACGCTCGGAGGACAACCGGGGTGGTTACCGACCCGCTCGTCGACCGCCGGAGGCGCTGGGGTCTGGGGGCGGAGCCTCCAGGCATCGGCCGCAGGGCGACGAAGTCGGCCGAGGACCGCAGCGACCGAGCGGAGCGAGGCCCACGAAACTCGTCGGAACGGAGCGAAGCGAGTGACGGCGAAGCTCACACCTCGGCGACGACGACGACGGGGATCTCGGTGGTGCGCGGCGGGCGGGCGACGACGGTGACGAGCGTCGCGGCGACGCACGCGTAGGCCAGCAGGAGCAGGGCGAACGGGCGGGCAGTGCCGTCGAAGGTGGAGTCGACGATCGCGCCGAGCAGGGCGCCGCCGGCGGTGGAGACGGCGCCGAGGATGGCGGCGCCCATGCCCGCGACCCGGCCGAGCGGCGCCATCGCCGCGGTGTTGGCGTTGGGCAGCAGGGCGGTGAGCGCCGGCATGAGGAAGGTGAGCGCCACGAGCCACGCCCACAGCGGCGGCCGGCCGCCGGTGGCCACGACCAGCAGGGCGTGGGCCACGGCCACCACCACGAGGTAGACGGTGAGGAAGCGCATGAGGCGGGCGCTGCCGAGGCGCACCACCAGGCGGGCAGACAGCATCGACCCGAGGGCGAGCGAGGCGGCCACGAAGCCGAAGATGAGCGCGAACCGGTCGGCCTGCCCGAAGACCTGGTCGATGAGCGCCTCGGCGTTCCCCACGAAGCCGGCCATCATCCCGAACAGGCAGGTGCTGGCCAGCCCGTAGCCGATGGTCTCCCGGGTGGACACGACCGTCATCGCTGCGTCGCGCAGGTCGCGCGGCGCGAGCCCGCGGCGGCGCTCCGGCGGCAGGGTCTCGGGCATCCGCAGCATCCACAGTGCGAGGACGGCGCCGACGCCGAGCGGGGCCCAGAGCACGGCGCGCCACGCCACGTTGTCGACGAGGACCTGGCCGATCGACGGGGCGACGATCGGCACCACGATGAAGATCGTCATGATCATCGACATCGTCCGCACCATCCGGTCGCCGGCGTACGAGTCGCGCACGATGGCGATGGCGAGCGAGCGGGGAGCCGCCGCCCCGAGGCCCCACACGAAGCGCCACACGATCATCGTCCCCAGCGAACCAGCGACCGCTGAGCCCACAGCCCCGACGGCGAACACGACGAGGCCGACGTAGAGGAGCGGGCGGCGGCCGAAGCGGTCGGACAGCGGGCCGTAGAACAGCTGGCCGACCGCCAGGCCGAAGAAGAACGCGGTCACGACCCGGGCCACCTCGGTCGATCCCCGGGCCAGGCCGAACGCCTCGCGCATCTGCGGGAAGGCGGGCAGCAGGAGGTCGATCGACACCGCCGCCATCGCCATCGACAGGGCGACCATGACGAGGAACTCCCGCGACTCCGGCGCGACGGTGCGGCGCGGCGTCGAGGGCATCGAGCGAGGCTAAGGAGCGCGTGCCACGATCGGAACATGCCCCTGGTGAGAGTCGACCGGCCCCATCCCCACGTCGCCGTCGTCACGCTCGACCGGCCCGAGCGGCTCAACGCCCTCTCGATCGACCTGGCCATCGAGCTCGCCGCCACCCTCGAAGCGGTGGGCGACGACAACACCGTGCGCGTGCTCGTGCTCACCGGCGCCGGCCGCGCCTTCTGCTCGGGCCTCGACCTCAAGGACTACGGCGTCGTGCCCGGCATCGACGGGCTCCAGGTCGGCCAGATCGCCCAGCGCTCGATGCGGGTCTACAGCCGCCTCGTCACCGTGCTGCGGGGGCTGCGGCAGCCGGTCATCGCCGCCGTCAACGGGCCGGCCTACGGCGGCGGCATGTGCCTGGCCATGGGCTGCGACCTCCGCTTCGCCGGCCCGGCGGCCACGTTCAACGCCACCGGCATCGTCAACGGGCTGACGTCGACGGAGATGGCGGCGGCGTGGCTGCTCCCCCGCCAGATCGGCAGCACGCACGCCAACGACCTGCTGCTCACCGGCCGGGTCGTCGAGGCGGACGAGGCACTCCGGCTCGGCCTCGTGTCTCGTCTGGCCGACGACGTCGTGGCCGGGGCCCTGACCACCGCCGAGGAGATGGCCCGCTTCAGCCCCTACGGCCTGGCGATGACGAAGGACGTCATCTGGGCCAACCTGGAGATCGGCTCGATGGCGGCCGCCATCGAGCTCGAGGACCGCAATCAGCTGATGCTCGGCTTCACGGAGAACCTGCCCGAGGCCATCCGGGCCTTCGACCAGGGGCGCGACCCGGCGTACACGGACGCGCCGCGGCGCGACCTCTTCACCGGCGGATGACCGTGCCCTTCGGCGGGCTCGACCGCAGCCTGCTCAGCGCCATCTCGGTCTTCCGGTGGGTGGCGTGGGCGTGGATGGCGTTCGTGCTGGCGGCGTCGAACGACGAGCTCGGCCGCCCGGGCAGCGCCGCCCTGCTCACCGGCGCGGCGCTGGCG
>JACDCH010000318.1 GCA_013694495.1 Acidimicrobiia bacterium
GAGCAGCAGGCAGCCGGCGACCAGCAGCGCCGTGGTCGCAGGGGCGACGCCTCGCCCCGGGACGGCGCGGCCGTCGAGCGCCGGACCCGTCCCCACCGCCGGGATCGTAGGACCGGGGTCGCGGGCGCGGGCGCCAACTACCGTTCGTCGGCCGATGCTCGACCACGTGTTCACCGACGCCATCGGCGCGCTGCGGGACACCTTCGAGAACGCGCTCCTCGAGCGCATCGCCTTCGAGGAGCGGTTCCACGCCGACGTGCTGCTCGGTGACCTCACGTGGGAGACGAGCTACGGCCTGCCCGGCGAGGGCTCGCCGCCCCGGGTCCGGGCCGACATCACCTTCGACTGGCCCACGTGGGCCCAGACGTCGTACCGGTCGTGGTACATCGGCGAGCCCTTCGACGAAGGGCCCCGCATCGAGATCGAGATCGTGCTGCGCATCCAGCGCCTGGTGAGCCAGCCCGACCCGGTGGTGATCCTGTCGACGCTGCCCGAGTCGAGCCCGCCCATCGGCACAGAGATCCTGGAGCGCAGCGGCCCCACGATCGAGACCATCTACGACCGCGAGCTGGCCGAGGCCGAGTACGCGATCGAGGTGTCCTACGAGGGCAGCTACGAGCTCGACGAGGACACGCTGCAGGACGGCTCCACCCTCGACCGGCACTTCGCTTCGATGGGCGGCTGGATCGCCTCCACACTCGTCAAGCTCGGCGACCTCGACCTCACCTACCTGCCCCCCGACGACGAGGCCGACGAACGCCGGAACTAGTGGCGACCTACCTGCTGCCGGCCGAGCCGGTCACGTCGCTCGACGCCTACCTGGCCACCGAGACCGGGGGGCAGGGCGTGGCTCGGGCGCAGGCGCTCGGGCCGGCGGCCACGATCGACGAGGTCGTGCGGTCCGGGCTCCGTGGCCGCGGCGGGGGCGGCTTCCCCACGGGCCGGAAGTGGGCGGGCATCGCCGCCCGCCCGGGCGGTCGCAGCTACGTGGTCGTCAACGGTGCCGAGGGCGAGCCCGGCACGTTCAAGGACCGAGCCCTGCTGCGAGCCAACCCCTACCAGCTCGTCGAGGGCGCCATCATCGCCGCGTTCGCCACCGGCGCCGACGAGGTCTACATCGCCCTGAAGGCGTCCTTCGAGCGCGAGATCGCCGCCGTCACCCGGGCCGTGCAGGAGCTCCAGTCGGCCGGCATCTGCACCGACTGCACCGTCACCGTCGTCGCCGGTCCCGACGAGTACCTCTTCGGCGAGGAGAAGGCGATGCTCGAGGTCATCGAGGGGAAGCCGCCGCTGCCCCGCCTGCTCGCGCCGCACGAGCAGGGTCTGTTCGCCACCGCTCCCCAGGCCGGCTGGGAGTCGACTCCTCGCCGCGGGGAGCCCGGGCCGAACCCGACGCTCGTCAACAACGTCGAGACGCTGTCGAACGTCCCCCACATCCTCAGCCGGGGGGCCGACTGGTTCCGCGCCACCGGCACCGCCGAGTCGCCGGGGACGGTCGTGGCCACGGTCGTCGGCGACGTCATCGCGCCGGACGTCGGGGAGGTCGAGCTGGGCACGCCGCTCCGGGCGGTCATCGACGCCGTGGGCAGCGGCCTCGCCGCCGGGCGGTCGGTCAAGGCGGTCTTCTCGGGCGTGGCCAACGCGGTCGTCACCGCGGCCGACCTCGACGTCCCGGTCAGCTACGAGGGGTTGAAGGCGATCGGCAGCGGGATGGGCGCCGCCGGCTTCATCGTCTACGACGACACCACGTGCATGGTCGACGCCGCCTACCGCTTCTCCCGGTTCCTGTCGATCGAGTCGTGCGGGCAGTGCTCGCCGTGCAAGATCGGCTCGGGCGAGATCACCCAGCACCTGGAGCGGCTCGAGACCGGCGCCGGTACCGACGACGACCTCGCCGGGATCGCCCGCTGGCTCGAGCGGGTGACCGACGGCAGCCGCTGCTACCTCGCGTCGGAGGAGAAGCTCATGGTGAGCAGCATCCTGCGGGCCTTCCCCGAGGAGTTCGCCGAGCACATCGAGCAGGGCAGTTGCCCCCGCCCACGAACGCTGGCGATCCCGAAGCTCCTCGAGCTCGCCGACGGTCGGGCCACCTACGACGAGACGTTCTGGCGCAAGCGCCCCGACTGGACCTACGAGCCGGAGTGACCTGATGAGCGGGACCGGCGTCGAGCGGCCCGAGATCGCGAGTAGACCTCCCGTCGTGCCCGACGACGTGGTCCTCTACGACGTGGCCGATCGCATCGCCACCGTCACGCTGAACCGGCCGGAGGCCCGCAACGCGCTGTCTCGGGCCGTGCGGTCCCGGCTGCCCAAGCTGCTCGAGCAGGCCGACGCCGACGACGACGTCGACGTGATCATCCTCACCGGGGCCGACCCGGCGTTCTGCGCCGGCCTCGACCTGAAGGAGCTGGGCTCGGGCGAGCACGATGTGGGCGCGGCGATGGTCGACGACCAGCGCCGCCGGGGCCCGTTCCCCGAACTGGCCAAACCGGTGATCGGCGCCATCAACGGCGTCGCGATCACCGGCGGCTTCGAGCTGGCGCTCAACTGCGACTTCCTCGTCGCCTCGGACCGGGCCCGCTTCGCCGACACCCACAGCCGCGTCGGCATCCAGCCCGGGTGGGGTCTCACGGTGCTCCTCCCCGCTGCGGTGGGCGTGCGCCGGGCCAAGGAGCTGTCGGCCACCGGCAACTTCCTCGACGCCCCCACGGCGCTCGCCTGGGGCCTCGTCAACCACGTCGTGGCCCACGAGGAGCTGCTGCCCTTCTGCCTGACGTTGGCGGCGGACATCGCCTCGAACGACCAGGCCGGGGTGCGCCGCATCCTGCAGACCTACGACGAGGGGTCGCTCGTGGCCGGCGAGGAGGCCTGGCAGCTGGAGGGCGAGGTGTCCCGCGAGTGGCTGCGCAGCGGCGGCGGTCGGCCGGAGGACGTCGAGGGCCGCCGCCGGGCCGTCATGGCCCGGGGCCGCCAGCAATCGGGCTGACGGGGGGGCGCTTCCGGTTCTGCGCGTTCGCCCCGGTGTGCCCACCGAGTGGCCCGATCGAGCCAGCATGACCAGCCCGATCGGGCCATGGACGTCACCGCACGGTGGCGCGACCTTCCCACGATGGAGACGGCCACGGCTCGGTGCCGCTGCGGGTACGAGCTCCGCGACGAGTGGGCCCGGTGCCCGTCGTGCCACCGCCGGCTCCGTGCCCGGCGGCGCCCCGCCGCCGCCCCCGCCGCGCTAAAAATGCGGATCACCCGCGCTGCACAAGCGCGGGTGGTCCGTTGACACTCTTCGCCATAAGCCTAGATTAAAGCTGTTCCGAGGGGTGTTCCCGAAAGGGAGCTGAGAGGCCGTTTCAACGGCGACCCTTTGAACC
>JACDCH010000330.1 GCA_013694495.1 Acidimicrobiia bacterium
TCGCTGCGCGGCGGTGAGCGAACGGCACGTGCCCGGGTAGCCGCGCTGCGGGCCATGGGGCGCGGCGGCCGCCTCCCGGATCTCGCGGCGGGTGCAGAAGCACGGATAGGTGCGGCCGGCGGCGACCAGCGTCGCGACCGCCTCGTCGTGCGCCGCCCGGCGGGTCGACTGGTGCACGACCGGATCGTCCCAGTCGAGCCCGATGGCGCGGAGGTCGGCGAGCTGGCCGGCCTCGAGCTCGGGGCGTGCGTCGGCGGGGTCGAGGTCGTCGACCCGGAGCAGGAACCGGCTCCCGGCCGACCGGGCGAAGAGCCAGGCGACCAGGCCGGTGCGGAGGTTGCCGACATGCAGCGCCCCCGTGGGGCTCGGAGCGAACCGTCCCACAGCCATGGCCGCCATCCTCGCCCGCCGGCGACGGCGGGCGAGGATCGGTCAGGCGCCGGTCGGGATCCAGTTGCCGTGGAAGCCGAGCGGCACCCGCTGCGGGAGGTCGACGACGGCCACCGGATCGCCGCCGACGTCGTGGGCCGACAGCACGTGCAGCGCGGAGCGCTCGTCGGCGGCGTCGGTGACCAGCGTCAGCAGGTAGCCGTCGTCCTCCGCGGTCGCGCCGTCGCGCGGCACGAACACGGCCTCGCCGGCCATGGCCGTCGGACCGAACGACCGGACCTCGCTCGTGTCGCGGGTGACGTCGTGCTTGTACAGCGCCGAGGTCGTGCCGTGCGCGACGTCGAAGCCGACGGTGTAGCCGTAGCGGGCGGGGCGGCCGACCAGGGCGTCGGGCACGCGGGGGAACTCCTGCGACCGGTCGTCGAGCCGCTCCTCCTTCACGGTGCCCGAGGCCGGGTCGATGACCCACCGCTCGAGCGTCGGGGCACCCTCGTTCGGTCCGAGGCGGTCGGTGTCGAACATCTTGGGATGGCGGACGACGAAGGCCTCGATGCGACCGTCCGGGAGGTCGTGGGCGTTGAGCGGGTGGAACACGTAGCAGGGGTCGACCGAGCACCACACGACGTCGTCGGCCGAACCGCCGAGCGGCAGCACGCCGACCCGGGCCGGGCGCCCGGCCTCCCAGCGGTACGGCAGGGGGGCGCCGGCGCCAGCGTCGTCCATGGAGAACGTGCAGGGCAGGTCGAGCACGAGCACGCGGGTCTCGGTGATGGCGGTGTCGTGCACCATGGGCCGCCCGCCGACGGGGATCGCGGCGTCGTGCACGACGGTGGCGTCGGGACCGACGACGACGTAGTGCACCGACTCCTCGGGCCAGTAGTAGGTCATCGTGTGGAGCAGCCCGGTGGCGGGGTCGCGCTTCGGGTGGGCGGAGAACGATGTGCGCAGCGTGCCGCCGAAGTCGGAGCTGGCGATGGTCTCGAGCTCGTCGTCGAGCTCGATGGGGAACGACCCCGCCTCGACGATGGCGAACGTCCGCCCGCCGATGCCGACGACGTTGGTGTTCGCCGGCCCCCGGCTGCCGTCGTGCAGCGGGCCGCCCCGGTCGGGCTCGCCCAGTACGTCGGTGACGCCGCCCGAGCGAACGTAGCGGTTCCGGTACCACTCGGCCCGGCCGTCGCGCAGCCGCACGCCGTGCACCATGCCGGCGCCGGTGAACCAGTGCTGGCCGCCCTCGGGCGCGGCGCCGACCGGGTTCGGGCCGTTGCGGAGGTAGCGGCCGTCGAGCTCCGGCGGCAGCGTGCCCCGGACCGGCAGGTCGGTGGCGGTGACCTCCTGCTCGACGGGGGCGTAGAGCCCGGTGGTCCAGCGGGTCGGATCGGCGTCGACGTTCGTCATGTCACTCCCACTCACCAGCGTTGATGTACGCTGTCCATGTACGCCGTACACAAACACAGGAGCGCTGGTTTGGCAAGGGTCAGGTCGAAGAACCCCCGGGGCAGGGGCGCCGAGCTGCGGGGCGAGCTCGTCGCGGCCGCCAACGCCGTGCTCGACGAGACGGGCGATCCGTCGTCGGTCACGGTACGGGGCGTGGCCGGCGCCGTCGGCGTGGCTCCGAACGCCGTGTACCTCCACTTCGCCGATCGCGAGGAGCTGCTCGCCGCGGTGATGGTCGACCGCTTCACCGAGTTCGGCGACCGCATCCGCGCCGCGGTCGACGCCGCCGGCGCCGACGCCCTCGCCGCCCTCCGCGCCGGCCACCGGGCGTACATCGACTTCGCCCTCGAGCACCCCGGCCACTACCGCCTCCTGTTCGGCCCCGGCGAGGTGCGACCCGAGCGGCCCGACCTCGCCGAGCAGGTGTTGTCGGTCGCCTTCGCCGCCTTCGAGCTCTGCGTCGGGCTGTGCCGGCGGGGCGTCGAGGCCGACGTCTTCGCGCCGGTCGACCCCGAGCAACTGGCCCGCTCGATCTGGGCCATGGAGCACGGCTACGCCGACCTCGCCCGCACCGAGCGCGGCGGCCTCCTCCCCGACCCCGACACCATCCTCGACACCATCCTCGCCGCCGCCGCCCCCCGCTGACTTCGAGAGCGCAGGTCGAGAATCAAGGGCAGGGCAAGGTCAAGAGCCGACGACCGGAGGGTGCCAGCAGGACGCTTCCGTCATGTACGCACCCTCCGGTCCGGCAGCGCCCGGATGCAGGCAGCGATACAGATCGCCGCCGGTTGCATCTGCCGGGGCGGGTCAGAGGGTGAGGAGGAGGCAGCCGCCGAGGGGGCCGCCGCCGGCGGCGACGGCGGCGACCTCGGGGCGGCGGCCGCCGGGGCGCAC
>JACDCH010000343.1 GCA_013694495.1 Acidimicrobiia bacterium
GCCCGGCCGAGGTGGCCGACGTGGCCGCCGCCTTCCCCGACGCGCCGGCGCTGCTGGTGCCCACCCACGACGGCCACGCCACCTTCGATCTGCCCGCCGCCGTCCGGCTCCGCCTGCTCGCCGCCGGCGTGCCCGCGCCGGCCATCACGGTGACCGGCCTCGACACCCGCAGGGGCACCGACACCTGGTTCTCCGACCGGGCCGAGCGCCCTTGCGGCCGCTTCGCCCTGGTTGCGGCCATCGACGCCCCCTGATCGCGACCGGGCGGCGCCTCGGGCAAGGCTCGAAGAGGCGGGACCCGGCTTGACGGCGTGCGGCACCCTTGTCGGGTGGTGACCCTCGATCGGGAGACGGACCTGCGCCGGCAGGAGCGCGAGCTGATCGAGCGCCGCGCCCGCACCGCCCACGAGCTGCTCCGGGCCAAGCTCGAGCGGCCCGGCCCCGCCACGTGGTGGAACGACGTCGGTACCGACGTGTTCATCGAGCTCGTCGCCGCCCGCATCACGCCCGACGAGGCCGCCACCGTCAGGGCGTGGCGCACGACCGGGTCGCGGGGTTCGTGGGGTTCGGTGGCGGTGACGAGCCACCGGGACCTCCGGAACCGCTGGCGGCTCGACTGGGAGGGTCCGGACCTCGACGAGGTGGGCATGGCGATCGGCATCGCCGCCGCCCACCGCCTCGGCGAGGACCCCACCGCAGCACCGTGGACCCCCGAGGGAGTCGGAGGGGCGTCGGTAGGCTCCCCGGCCTTGTCTGCGACCCTGGCCGACCGCGCCGACCCGCGGCGCCGGCGGGCCGAGCGCTTCGCCTACGTCGGCGTCGACGTCGACGAAGCGGAGGGCGTGGTCCGCTGCCGCTACGACCTCGACGGCCGCGCCTTCACCGAGGAGATCACGTTCGGGCCGGGCCTGGCGTGGACGCCGGCCGCCCACGAGGCGGCCCGCCTGCTGTTCCTCCTGGCCGCCGTCTCGTACTACAAGGCCGGGGCGCCGCCGGTGGTCGACCTCGGCGCCACGCCGGTGCGGCCCGGTGAGCTCGACCTGCTGCGGTCGTTCTACGTCGACGGGCTGGGCGAGTTCGCGGTGCGAAACGACCTCGACCTCACCGGCATCGAGCTCGTCGGCGGCCGGCCGGCGCCGCCGGTCCCGGCGGCCGGCCAGCCCGCCCGACCCGACGCCAGCACCCGGCCGCTCATCCCGTTCGGCGGCGGGCTCGACTCCATCGTCACGGTCGAGCTCCTCCGGTCGCACGTGACCGATCCGGCCCTGTTCGTGGTCGATCGGGCCGGCTACCGCTTCGAGAGCATCGAGCGGGCCGCGGCGGTCACCGGCCTGCCGGTGGTCCGGGCCGAGCGGGAGATCGATCCGACGCTGGTCCGCCCCACCGACGACGAGCGGGCCCGCTGGTTCAACGGCCACGTCCCCGTCACCGGGATCATCTCGGCCATCGCAGTGCTCGCCGCCGTCCTCCACGGCCGCAGCGCGGTCGTGATGTCGAACGAGTGGTCGGCGTCGTCGGGCAACGTGCGGGTCGGCGGCCGCGACGTCAACCACCAGTTCTCGAAGAGCGAGACCTTCGAGGCGGCGTGGCGGGCGGTGCTCGCCGAGGCGGTGCCCACCGTCGACTACTTCTCCTTCCTGCGGCCGTTCTCCGAGCTGTGGATCGCCCAGCGCTTCGCCGGGATGCACGCGTTCCACCCGGTCTTCCACTCCTGCAACCGGGCCTTCCACCTCGATCCCGCCGAGCGGCTCGACCACTGGTGCGGCGAGTGCGACAAGTGCGTCTTCATCGACCTGATCCTCAGCCCGTTCCTGCCCCGGACCGAGCTCGACGCCATCTTCGACGGGAGGGAGCCCCTGGCGAACCCGGCCCTGGCCGATCGCTTCCGGCGGCTGCTGGCCACGGTCGACGACCCGAAGCCCTTCGAGTGCGTCGGCGACGTCGACGAGTGCCGGGCGGCGCTGGTGCTGGCGGCCGAGCGGGCCGACCGCAACGGGCCGGAGCACTCGTTCCTGCACCAGCTCGTGGACGAGCTCGGACCGGCGGCGGTCGAGGCCGCTGACGACGGGTCGGCGCGGCTGCTCCGGCCCATGGGCGTCCACCACATCCCCGATGCCCTCCTCGCCGCCGCGCCGCTTCGCTGACCTCCGCTCGGTGCGGGTCGGGATCTTCGGGCTCGGCGCCGAGGGCCGGGCCAGCCGGGAGCGGCTCGAGGCGCTGGGCGTCGATCCCCTCGTGGTCGACGACCGCCTCGACGCGCCCGGCGTGCAGCGCACCGGCGCGGGTGGCCTCGATGCGTTGCACCGGTGCGAGGTGGTGGTCAAGGCGCCGGGGATCTCCCGCTACCGCGACGACGTCGTCGGCCTCGAGCAGTCCGGCGTCGAGGTGGTCGGCGGGCTCGGGCTCTGGCTCGAGGAGCACGGCCCCGACGACGTCGTCGGCGTCACCGGCACGAAGGGCAAGAGCACCACGGCGAACCTGGCCGGCCACCTCGCCCGGGGCCTGGGACGCCGCCCGTTCGTCGGCGGCAACATCGGCCGGCCCCCGTTCGCCGCCGACGTCGACGTCGATGCCCACGACCTCTGGATCATCGAGGTCTCGAGCTACCAGGCCACCGACCTGTGGTCGTCGCCGGCCGTCGCCGCCGTCACCTCGCTGCACGAGGACCACCTCGACTGGCACGGCTCCGTCGAGCGTTACTACTC
>JACDCH010000358.1 GCA_013694495.1 Acidimicrobiia bacterium
CGAGCCGGCCGCCCTCGCCGTCGAGCCCCGCCTCGCCGAGTGGCGCGACCGGCTCGGCGCCGCCACCGGGGCAGTCCCGCACCTCGCCGGCAGCGGGTCGACCTGGTTCGTCGAGGGCGCCTTCGACGGAGCTGTGGACGGCGCCGTCGTCGCCCGCACCGTCCCCGCCGGCTGGGGCGCCGGGACCGCATCACCTTCGTAGCCGCAACAAGGTCGAGGTCGAGGTCAAGGTCAAGGGCGCAACGGGGGCGGCGCTGGTCGACGACACGTCTGCCGTGCCTCGACCCTCGTGCGCCAACCCGTCCTGTGTGCACCTGTCCGGCTGTGGTGCGGGTTCACGTACGCGCACCGGTCGAGCGCACGCTCGACCGGCCGCCGCAGACCGGAGGGTGTGTACATGACGGAAGCGTCCTGCTGGCACCCTCCGGTTCGCCGTCGTGCCCTTGCCCTCGACCTCGAACCTCGGTCGTCGAGCGACCAGGCGTTAGGGACGGCTCACTTGCCGGCGCGACGCTGCCAACGGGTGCGCTTCAGCATCTTCTTGTGCTTCTTCTTGCGCATGCGCTTGCGGCGCTTCTTGATGAGCGATCCCATGGCAGCGAGCGAAGCTACAGGCCGCCGCCGGGACCACCCAAACGTCGGCGTGCCCGACGCGGGCGCCGCGGTGGTGAGGAACTCGGCGACGTCCTCGAGCAGCGCATCGCCTACCGGGTGTTCCCGGGGCCGTGCCGGGTGGTACTACGGGTGCACCGACGAACCCGGTCGGGGGTAGTTCAATTGGCAGAACGGCGGCCTTTGGAGCCGCATGTTGGAGGTTCGAGCCCTCCCCCCCGAGCATGACCCGAACGCTCTCCGCCATCGTCCTCGCCGCCGGCGAGGGCACGCGCATGAAGTCGGCCCGGCCCAAGCCGCTGCACCTGCTCTGCGGTCGGGCCATGGTCCTGTACGTGCTCGACAGCCTGGGCGACCTCGAGCTCGACCGCGCCGTGGTCGTGGTCGGCCACGGCGCCGAGCGGGTCACGAAGAAGCTGTCCGAGTCGGCGCCCCACCTGCCGCTCGAGTTCGTCGAGCAGACCGTCCAGCGCGGCACCGGCGACGCCGTCGCGGTGGCGCTCACGGCCTTCCCCGACGACGACGACCCCGACGGCGGCGGCGACGTCATCGTGCTGCCCGGCGACACGCCACGCCTGCGGCCGGCCACGATCAAGGCGCTGGCCGACGAGCACCGGGCGTCGGGCGCGGCGTGCACCGTGCTCACCGCCACCGTCGACGACCCCACCGGCTACGGCCGCGTCGTCCGCGGCAAGGACGGCCGGGTGCTGCGCATCGTCGAGCACCGCGACGCGAGCCCCGAGGAGCTCGAGATCAAGGAGTGGAACACCGCCATCTACTGCTTCCGGCGCTCGCTGCTGGCGCCGGCGCTGCGGCGGATCGCCCCCGACAACGCCCAGGGCGAGATCTACCTCACCGATGCGATCGGGGTGCTCTCCGAGGCCGGGCACCTCGTGCGGGCCGTCACCTGCCCCGACGCCGAGGAGCCCCACGGCATCAACGATCGCTGGCAGCTCGCCGCGGCCGAAGCCGAGCTGCGACGGCGCACGAACGAGGCGTGGCTCCGGGCCGGCGTCACGTTCGTCGACCCCGACACCACCTACGTCGACACCACCGTGCGCCTCGCGTCCGACGTCACGCTCTTCCCCGGGGTCGTGCTCCAGGGGTCGACGTCGATCGGCGAGGGCACCGAGGTCGGCCCGGGCACGCACCTGGTCGACTGCAACGTCGGGGCCCGGGTCGTGCTGTCGGCCACGGTCGGCGTCGACGCCGAGATCGGCGACGGCGCCACGGTCGGCCCGTTCGCCGCGCTGACCCCCGGGGCGGTCGTCCCTCCGGGGCTGCGGACCGGCCCCCACTACGCTGCTCCCTAGGGCCGGGGTCGAAGACGAAGGGGACGCCTGGATGGAACTCGCCGCCAAGAAGAGGCTGAGCCTCTACACGGGGACGTCGCACCCCGAGTTGGCGGCCGAGGTGGCGACCCACCTCGGCATCGAGCTCGGTGAGGCCAACCTCCGGCGCTTCGCCAACGGCGAGGTCCACTGCCGCTTCGACGAGTCGGTGCGCGGCTCCGACGTGTTCATCATCCAGAGCCACGTCGAGCCGATCAACGCGTCGATCATGGAGATGCTGATCATGATCGACGCCGCCAAGCGGGCGTCGGCCAAGCGCATCACCGCCGTCTGCCCCTACTACGGCTACTCGCGCCAGGACCGGAAGTCCGAGGGCCGGGAGCCCATCGCGGCGAAGCTCGTCGCCGACCTCCTCACGGTCGCCGGCGTCGACCGCATGATGTCGGTCGACCTCCACTCCGGGCAGATCCAGGGCTTCTTCGACAAGCCGGTCGACCACCTCACGGCCATGCCGATCCTGCTGCAGTACCTGCGTCGCGAGCTGGCCGAGGACGCCGTGATCGTGTCGCCCGACGCCGGGCGCATCCGCGTCGCCGAGCGCTACAGCCAGGCCCTCGGCGCCGACCTCGCCTTCGTGCACAAGCGCCACGTCAAGGGCCAGGCCAACGCGGTCGAGGCCCGGGGCGTCATCGGCGAGGTCGACGGGCGCTGCTGCGTGCTCATCGACGACATGATCGACACGGCCGGCACGATCGTCGCCGCCGCCGACATCCTCGTGGAGCACGGGGCCACCGATGTGTGGGCCATGTGCACGCACGGCCTGCTGTCGGGCCCGGCCGTCGACCGGCTCAAGAACTCCAAGATCGACCGGGTCGTCACCACCAACACCGTGCCGATCCCGTCCGAGAAGCAGATGCCGAGCGTCGAGGTCCTCTCGATCGCACCGATCATCGCCGACGCCATCGATGCCGTGTTCGCCGACACGAGCGTCAGCGAGATCTTCGGCGGCGAGAACCAGAGCTGACCTCCCGCCGGCAGGTGCTCGTCGGCCTGGGGGCGGCCGCCGTGGCCCGGCCCCGATCGGCGGGGGCCTCGGCCTCGGCCCCGGCGACGGTCCCCGTTGCACCGGGGCTCGACATCGCGCCCCGGTCCGAATGGGGCGGCCAGCTCGTACCGGCCGGGCCGGTGCCCGACGAGGAGGACGTGCGGTTCCTCCTCGTGCACCACTCGGTGAACGGCAACGACTACGCCGCCGCCGACGTCCCCGCCCTCCTGGCCGACATCTTCGCCTTCCACACGTCGCCCGACCGGGGCTGGCCCGACATCGCCTACAACTTCTTCGTCGACCGCTTCGGTGGCGTCTGGGAGGGCCGGTCCGGCAGCGTCGAACGGGCGAAGGCCGCCGACGCCACGGGCGGGAGCCAGGGCTTCGCCCAGCTGTGCTGCCTGCTCGGCGACCACCGCACCGAGCCGGCCTCCGACGCCGCCCTCGCCTCGCTCGTGGCGCTGCTCGCCTGGCTCGCCAGCCGGCACGGCCTCGACGTCGCCCCCGGCGCCACGGCGACGTTCGTGTCCCGGGGCTCGAACCGCCACCCGGCCGGCGTCGAGGTGACGACGGCCACGATCAGCGGCCACCGCGACATGAGCACCACCGCCTGCCCGGGCGACGCCGTGTACGGCCTCATCGTCGACGGCACCCTCGCCGGTCTCGTCGTCGCCCGCCAAGATCCGCTTCCGGCCTCGACCACCGTGCCACCGACGACGGCCCCGCCGCCGACGGCGCCGCCCAGCACGGTTGCGCCGACGACGCTGCCC
>JACDCH010000365.1 GCA_013694495.1 Acidimicrobiia bacterium
AGAACTCGATGATCCGTCGCTACATCGCTTGGCGAAACCGCCACGCCAACGACGAGGCACTTCGTGAACTTGTGAAGCGCGCAAACGTTGCCTGACGCGGCACTAGCACAAAGGGTTGCATCATAAAACCCTGCGTGCGATGCTGCGTCGCATGAAGCAACCCTCAAGCGCCGACGTGCCTTGGGCCGTGTTCGCGGTCACGGTCGCGGCCGCGTTCATGGTCGCCCTGGACCTGTCGATCGTGAACGTGGCCTTCCCTTCGATCGAGCGGTCGTTCCCCGACGTCTCGACGGCGGCGCTGTCGTGGGTGCTCGCCGCCTACAGCGTCGTGTTCGGCGCGCTGCTCCTCGGCGCCGGTCGCATCGCCGACCGGTCCGGCCGGCGGCGCATCTTCCTGCTCGGCCTCCTCGTCTTCACCGTGGGCTCGCTCCTCTGCGGCATCGCACCGTCGGCGTGGCTGCTCATCGCCGGCCGCGTGGTGCAGGCGATCGGCGCCGCCCTCCTGATGCCGGCCTCCCTCGCCCTCCTGCTCACCGCCACCGCCCCTGCGGCCCGGGCCCAGGCCGTCGCCATGTGGGGCGGCATCTCCGCGCTGGCCGTCGCCACCGGCCCGTCGCTGGGCTCGGTGCTGATCGACGCCGGCGGGTGGCGGTGGGCCTTCTTCGTCAACCTCCCGATCGCGCTCGTGGCCGGCGTCGCCACCCGTCGCGTCGTGGACGAGTCCGTCGTCGGCGGCCCGGTCCCCGACCTGATCGGCGTGGCGGTCATCTCCGGTGCGGTCGCCGCCGTGGCGCTGGCCATCACCCAGGGCGGCGAGTGGGGCTGGTCCAGCGGGCGGATCGTCGGGCTGTTCGTGCTCACCGCCGTGCTGACGCCGATCGCCGTCCGCCGGTCGACCACGCACGTGGCGCCGGCCATCGACCTCGAGCTCTTCCGGTCTCGCACCGTGGTCTTGGCCAACGCCGCCACCCTGCTCTACGCCATCGGCTTCTTCGGGATGCTCCTGGCGAACGTGCTGTTCCTGACGACGGTGTGGGGCTACTCCACCCTGGCCGCCGGGCTGGCCATCACACCGGGGCCGCTCCTCGTCGCCGTCCTCAGCCGCCCGAGCGGCCGGCTGGCGGCGCGGGTCGGGTACGGCCCCGTGCTCGTCGCCGGCGGCCTGACGTTCGCGGCCGGCCTTCTGTTCTACGTGCAGGTCGTCGGGCTCGAGGCCCACTACGTCACGCACTGGCTCCCCGGCGCGCTGCTCGTGGGGCTCGGCGTGGCGCTGTCGTTCCCGGTCCTCAGCGCCGCCGCCGTCGCCGGCCTCCCCCAGGAGCGCTTCGGCATGGGCGGGGCGGTGAACCAGACCGCCCGTCAGATCGGCGCGGTGCTCGGCGTCGCCGTCCTGATCGCCATCGTCGGCCCCCCGGCGTCGCTCGACGAGGCGCTGAGCCGCTTCCACCGAGCGTGGGCGTTCGGTGCCGTGGCCGTCCTCGCCTCGGCCGCGGTGTCGGCGTTCCACCGGCGCCCGTCTTTGGTCGCGGCCCTCGCGACGGGCATCGTCGCAGGTGCCCCCGGCCTGGCCCCGGCGGAGGCGGCCGGCTGAGATGAAGGGGTCCGGACCGCCCCGGCGAAGCCCCCTCGCCGGGCCCCGGAATCGAATCGAGACACAGGAGGAACCTGCGGCCCCATGATCGTCGGCGCCAGTCCATCCGCAGGTTCCTGAGTTCTTCGCCGTCACTCGCGGCGCGGTTGTTCCGCCGCACGTCCTGAGCTGCGCCGGGGGCCGAGCGCCTCAGGCCGCCAGGTCGACCAGGCGCTTGCTGACCTCGAGGTGGCCGACGGCGCGGCCGGCGACGTACGACCCCGACAGCGGGGCGACGTCGGTGTAGTCCCGGCCGACGGCGAGGGTGACGTAGCCGTCGCCGGCCCGGCGGTCGTGCGTCGGGTCCCACGCCTCGACGACCCAGCGGCCGGGGTGGTCCGGGTGGGGCACGAGGGCCTCGACCCAGGCATGGCTGCCGCCCTCGCCGACGAGGTGCCCGGACACGTAGCGGGCGGCCACGCCGACCGAACGGCAGGCGGCGATCATCACCTGGGCGAAGTCCTGGCACACGCCCCGACCGCCGCGCACCGCTTCGGCGGCCGTCGTGCGGACGCCGGTGATCCCCCAGTCGTAGGTGAGCGCGCCGTGGGCTCGGCGGCAGAGGTCGTCGACGCCGCCGGCACCGTCGGCCAGCGCCCGCAGGCGGGCGTCGGCGGCCGTGAGCTGCGTGGGCCGCAGGTAGCGCTCGTCGACGGCGATCGTGTGGGCGCCCGTGAGCGGGGTGCGCTCGACGGCTGTCGTCACGTGGAACTCGATCGCCCGTGGCACGCGCGCCGCGTCGACGTCGAGGACGACGTTGCCGAAGCTGTCGAGGTGCGGGCCCCGGACGGCGGCGGTCGCGCCGTGCACGGTGAGCGCCCAGTCGGTCCGGTACTGCCCGCCGTGCACCGGCGGGGGGACCACCATCAGGCGCTGGCGCAGGCGGGCGACGGGCGCCGAGTACTCGTAGCGGATGTGCTGCTCGAGCCGCAGCGCCCGTCCGGTCGCGGCCTCGGCGAGCAGGGTCACCGGACACCCCCGGTCGCGCCGAGGACGGGTGAGCACCTGACCGGTCGCTGCCGCACGCCCCCCACTCTTCCCCACCGCTGTGGCGTCAGTGCGCCATGACCGTGAACGCCGTGTGAACGCCGAGCCGTCGGCGGTCCGCCCGGTCAGGCGTCGGCGAGGTCGGCCCCGACCAGCAGGTTGGCCACGACCTCGGCGGCGCGGAACACCTCGTCGAGCACCACGTGCTCGTCGACGGTGTGGGCGACGGCCACGTCGCCGGGGCCGTAGAGGACCGCCGGCACGCCGAGGTCGTTGGTGAAGAACCTCAGGTCCGAGCCGTACGGCACCCCGTGGACCGCGGGGCGGGCCCCGGTGACCTGCTCGTGGCAGGCCGCCAGCCGGGCCAGGAACGGGTGGTCGACCGGCGTCGCCGCCGGCGCGAACTGCCCCTCGAACCACTCGACGACCGGTTCGCCCCCCGACTCGGCGGCCACCGCGGCCACCGCCGCCTCGAGCGCCTGGCGCGCCTCGTCGAGCGACTCCCCCGGGAGGACGCCGTGGCGACCCTCGGCCACCAGCCGTTCGGGGACCGTCGACGGCCAGTCACCCGCCGTCAGCCGCCCGACGGAGATCGGCGCCACGAGCGCACCGGCATCGAAGGCCGGGTGGGTGAACGTCGCCCGGCGCTCGTGCTCGAGCCGGTGCAGCGCCTCGTGCAGCACGACGTACGCATCGATCGCGCTCGCCCCTTCGAGCCGCATGGCGCCGTGGGCCGCCCGGCCGGAGACGTGCAGGCGGAAGCTGGCCGCGCCCGCGCCGACGGGACAGATCGCCAGGCGGGTGGGTTCGAGCACGACGGCAGCGTCCGCGGCGTGGCCCCGCAGCAGCGTGGCCAGGGTCCCGGCGCCGCCGGTCTCCTCGCCGATGACGCTCTGGACCAGCACGTCCCCGGTGGGCCGGAGACCGGCCCGCTGCAGCGCGGCGACCGCCGTGATGCCGGCCACCAGCCCGCCCTTCATGTCACAGGCGCCCCGCCCCCACAGCACGCCGTGCTCGATGGCGCCGGCCCACGGGTCGTGGGGCCAGCGGTGGAGCTCGCCAACGGGGACGACGTCGATGTGCCCGTTGAGGATGGTCGACGGCCCCTCCCCCACCACCCAGCGCCCCACGACGACCGGCCGCTCGCCGAGCGGGAGCTCGTCGTCGGAGAACGAGGCGTGCTGCTCGAGGTCGGCGCGCTGCGGGCACCACGAGTCGACCGTGAGGTCAAGACCGTCGAGCACCTGCTCCACCAGTCGCTGGGCCGCCGCCTCCTCGCCGGTGACGCTCGGCGTGCGCACGAGCTCGACGAGGACGTCGGTCATCTCCGCCCGCACCGCAGCGACCGCGGCGGCGACCGTCATGGGCCCGGACCCTACGACGAGGCGGCCCGCGCCTCGTGCACGAGGGCGACGACCGCCGCCCGGATGGCTTCGGACGTGGTGGCCGCCTCCTCGAAGCCGACCCGCACCCGACCGGTGCCGGTCGTCCCCTTGGCCACGAGCTCGATGCCGTAGCGGTCGACGCCCACGCACGACGCCGACGTGGCGTCGTCGCGGCCGCCCAGGACGCGGGCGATCAGCAGGTTGGCCTCGGCGTGGTCGTCGTTCATGTGCTCGACGACGCCCGCCGCCAGCGGAGCCACCGGATCGGGCTCGGCCGCGGCCCAGGCGCCGGGGTCGACCCAGGACATCCGGCCGTAGCCGCCGACGAAGCGCAGCGCCTCGACCTCGATGCGCCACAGCGCGAAGTCGGTGTAGTCGATGTAGTACGACGCGTACGGGTTGGCCGCCAGGTGGACGCCCTTGGCATCGTCCCGCTCGCCGGCGGGGACGACGGCGGCCGTGCCGAGCAGGGTGACCCGGCCGGCGGCCAGCGGATCGCCGTCCTCGGGCACGGCCTCCGCAACCAGGATCGAGCAGCGCGGATCCTGGTGCAGGTTCTGCGTGTGCTCGGCCAGTTCGCTGATGCACAGCACCGGCCGTCCCTGCCGGTCGAGGCCGAACGGGGCGACCGAGGCGAAGGGCGTGCCGGCCGGATCCCGGGCGACGGTGGCGAGCGAGCCGGTGGCGACGCCGGCCGCCAGCGTGCGGGCCCGCTCGGCGTCGTCGGGCTCGCGACCGACCACCACGGGGCGAGGCCCGGACGGGGCGCCGGAGGCGGGGGCGCCGTGGTCGCGCGGCACGGCGTTGGTACCAGGACCTGCGGGTGGATCGGTGCCGGTCGAGGCGTTGCCCGCAGGACCTTCCTGTGTCTCCATTCGATTCCGGGTGCCCGCGTCGAGGGGCTTCGCCCGGGGCGGTCGGGAACCCTGCATCTCAGGCACAGGACACCCGGGCCGACTGGAGGAAGCCGCAGATCTCCTCGGTGGTGACGAGCCACCGGTCGCCCTCCCGGCGTCGCACCATGGACGGGTCGGCGTACACCTCGGTGCCGGCGAAGGACAGGTCGTAGGTCACCGTCGCAGTATCGCCGTCGATGGCCCCGACCGTGGGCGAGACGTGATCCACCTGCGGTGCGGGGACCCAGGCCGACGGAGCTGGGTGACGCCAGCGGGTTGCGGGTGACATCCTGATCACGGCGCCCGACAGCCCCCAGGCCGCCGGCTCAGGTCGAGGAGGCGGCGCGCACCGGGGTCGTCCGCTTCCACTCGACGTAATGGTCGGCGAGCCCGAGGGCGGTGAGCGGCAGCACCGGGGCCGACATCAGGCCGAGGACGCCGGCGCCGCGCACGAGGAAGAACGTGTAGGCGGCGGCGGCGATCACGCCGACCGCTCGGGGGCGCCACCCGTGATCGGGCTCGGGCCGCAGGGCGACGAGCCCACCGGCGCCCATGCCCGCCACCAGGCCCGTGACGGCGTCGGCCGCGAACGCAGAAGCAGGGATGCCCACGAGCACGGCGAGGCCCATGGCCTTCACGACGGCACCGGGCGCCCGAGGGTGCTCGGACAGGAAGGCGAGGACGATGAAGACGAACGGGATCAGCGCCAGCCCGAAGGCCACGAGGGCCGCCGAGTCGCCGACGTCGCCGGAGACGGCCTCGGCGTCGTCGAGGGCGCCGTCGACCATGCCGGCCAGGATCGACCAGTAGGCGGGCAGGAACAGGAGCGTGCCGGCGGTGATGGCCAGCCACTTGCGCTTCGGGGAGAGCGGCGCGACGCCGCCCGGCGCCGACCGCCGGCGGGCGCTCAACCCTTCACCGAACCGGCGGTGAGCCCCCGTACGAAGTAGCGCTGCAAGCTGAAGAACACCGCCAGCGGCAGCGCCATGGTGATGAACGCGGCCGACGTCAGCAGGTGCCAGTCCTCGGCGTGGTCGCCGTTCAGCGTCTGCAGCGCGATCGTGAGCACCCGGTTCTGGGACGTGCCGCCGAGGAAGACGTAGGCCACAAGGAGGTCGTTCCACACCCAGAGGAACTGGAAGATGGCGAAGGCGGCGAGGGCCGGGACCGACAGGGGGATCACCAGGCGCCAGAAGATCGTGAAGTGGTCGGCGCCGTCGATGCGCGCCGACTCGATGATCGACGACGGCAGCGAACCGATGTAGTTGCGCAGCAGGTACGTGGCGAGGGGCAGGCCGAAGCCGGTGTGGGCCAGCCACACGCCGAGCAGCGTGCCGTTGAGGTCGAAGTCGGGGATGACTCGGAACGACCCGATCGACGCGCCGCTCGTGTACAGCCGCAGGATGGGGATGAGGGCCATCTGCAGCGGGACGACCATGAGGCCGACCACGAGCACGAACATCAGGTTGCGGCCCCGGAAATTCATCCACGAGAAGGCGTAGGCGGCGAACCCGGCGATGGCGATCGGCATGACCGTGGCCGGCACGGCCACGGCGACGCTGTTGAGGAAGGCGTTCTGGAAGCCCTGCGTGTCGAGGGCGATGCGGTAGTTCTCGAGGGTCCACTCGCTGGCGCGGAACGGGTGGGCCAGCGCCGTCCACCACCCGGTCTGGTCGACGACCGCCTCATCCCGGAACGAGGTGACGAGCACGCCGAGCGTCGGGATGAGCCAGAGGATGATGACGACCAGCAGCGTGATGCGGACGAACCACCCCGCCCGCGGCCGGCCGAGGCCGTCGCCGGCGGTGGGAGCCACGGGTGCGGAGGGCACCTCGGCAGCGACGGCGATGGGGGCCATGCTCATCGCAACTGCTCCTGCTGACGGAACTGGCGGACGTTCCAGATCATCACCGGGATGATGGCCAGGAAGAGCACGACGGCGATGGCCGCGCCCCGGCCGTCGTTGTTGCTCACGAAGAACCACTTGATCATCCGCTCGGCGATCACCTCGGTGCCGCTCGTCTCGGCGCTGCCGATCACGAACACGATGTCGAACACCTTGAGGGCGTTGATGATCATGTACGTCGTGACGACGACGATCGTCGGGAGGATGTTCGGGATCACGATGCGCCGGAACACCTGGAACTCCGACGCCCCGTCGATGCGGGCCGCCTCGAGGATCTCGTCGGGCAGCGCCTTGATGGCCGCGGAGAGCACGACCATGGCGAAGCCGGTCTGCATCCAGACCATGATCGCCATCAGCAGGAGGTTGTTCCAGGGCCGCTCCTGCAGCCACCGCACCGGCTCCTGCCCGAGCCCGATCTTGATGCTGTTGAACAACCCGATGTTCGTGCCGAAGCCGGGCGGGCGGTAGCTGTAGATGAGCCGCCAGGTGACGGCGGCGCCGACGAAGCTGATCGCCATCGGCAGGAAGATCATCGACTTGGCCAGGGCCTCGCCGCGCCGGAGCCGGTCGGCGAGGGTGGCGAAGACGAGGCCGATGGTCACCGCCACCGCAGGCACCAGCACGATCCACAGCGCCGAGTTCCGGATGGAGCGCAACATGCTCTCGTCGGTGAACACGAAGCGGTAGTTGTCGAGGCCCACGTAGTCCTGGGACTGCGCGTCCCTGAAGCTGATGAGGATCGTGTTCGCCACCGGGTAGATGAGGAACACGCTGAGGATGGCGAGCGCCGGCCCCACGAACACGTAGGGCCGCACCGACTCTCGGACCCGGCCGGGAAGGGCATCGACGAGCTGGTCCATCGCCCAGAACACGAAGAACACGCCGCCGATGCCGACGGCGATGGCGACGGCCACCACCCCCAACCGGTTCGCTTCGGTGTCGCGCAAGAAGCCGAAGGCGGCCGAGAACGCGAACGCGACCACCGCGATGGCGGCCACGCCGACGAGCGCCCGAGCCGCAGGAGGCACGCGGGCAGGACCCCTCGCCGGCGGCGGCTCGTCCGCCGCCGGCTCGATCCTCGGCTCGGCGCTCGTGACCGTCACCGGCCGGTCACTCGGGGAAGCTCGCCTCGATGTCGGCGAGAACCCCTTCGAGGGACTCGGGACCGCCCTGCATGTAGGCCACCATGCCGGTCCAGAAGCTGCCCGAGCCCACCTCGGCGGGCATCAGGTCGGAGGCGTCGAATCGACCGGTGCCCGCTTCGAGCGAGTCGGTGAGCACCACCGAGGCGTCGGCCAGGATGTCGTTGGCGTAGCAGTCGGGGCCGACCTCGACGTTGGGCGAGATGCGCGACGAGGCGGGCACGCCGCCCATCTCGCACTGCACCTCGACGCCGAGGAACTGGTTGAGGAAGTCGATGACCTCGGGCCGGTTGCCACTGGTGCCGACCACGCTCAGCTCGCCGCCGAACAGGATGCCCTCCTGGTCGATCGGCGGGAAGGGGAACCAGTCGTAGTCCTCGCCAGCGACGGAGTCGGGCGGGAAGCTGGCGTTGATGAACGTGGCCTGGCGGTGCAGCCAGCAGCTGGGAGGCGTCTCGAACATCGGGAGCGGCGCGTCGGCGAACGCGATGCTCGGGGTGTTCTCGGCGCCGCCGAGCACGTAGCCGTCGGTGAACATCACCTGGCCGAACCTCTCCGCGGCGGCGACGACCGCTGGGTCGTCGAACGGGATCTCGTGGGCGGCCCACTGGTCGTAGACGTCCGGCCCCGCGGTGCGGAGCATGATGTCCTCCATCCAGTCCGTGGCCGGCCAGCCCGTATCGCCGCCGCTCTCGAAACCGACGCACCACGGGGTGCTGCCGTCGGTCACGATCTGGTCGCTGAGGGCGATCAGCTCGTCGAACGTGGTGGGCACCTCGTAGCCGGCGGCATCGAAGTCGTCCTTCGGGTACCAGACCATGCTCTTGAGGTTGATGTTGGTCGGTATGCCGTAGTGCTGGCCCTCGTACTCGCCGAGGGCGACGAACGACTCGCCCAGCGTGGCGTTGAGCTCCTCGATGTCGAAGCCGAGCTCCTCGAGCGAGACGATGCTGCCCGACTCGACCAGCGCCGGGATGGCGCCGGGCTGCGGCACGGCGGCCACGTCGAGCGTGCCGCCCTCGGCCCGGATCTGGAACTGCTGGGCGAAGTCGGCGACCGACTCGATCTCCACCGCGTAGTCGGCGTCGGCGTTGATCAGCTCGTCGAAGAT
This sequence comes from Acidimicrobiia bacterium, assembly GCA_013694495.1. Taxonomy (GTDB): domain Bacteria; phylum Actinomycetota; class Acidimicrobiia; order Acidimicrobiales; family JACDCH01; genus JACDCH01. The sequence continues at coordinate 9,058 of JACDCH010000365.1, forward strand.
CTCCTGGTACGCCGTCACCTCCTCGGGCTCGCCGGCGCTCATCAGGTTGACCGTGCCCGTGTTCTCCAGCGCGCCCCCGCCGCC
>JACDCH010000367.1 GCA_013694495.1 Acidimicrobiia bacterium
TGCTGCGAAACCCGGCGTGGTCGTCCACGATCACCACCGTCGGGCCCATGGCAGTGATGGTCGCGCTGTCCGGAGGAGACGGCCACAGGGCTGACCCTGAAATCGGGGCTGGCCCCGATGCCGCCCCGCGGCGGGCGTCGTACGTTCCCACCCACACCGATCCGAGGAGCCGCCATGCCCACGAGCACCGTCACCCACCAACCAAGCCCCCAGGCCCCGGAAACAGTCGAACCTCGTCCCACAATCAAGCGGTGGGCCGGGCGCCTCTTCGGGGCGACCGTCGTCGTCACCGGCCTCATCGGTCTGGTGTTCGCGCAATCCATGGACCCGACAGCGGGGCCCTACGCCATCAACGAGCGCTACCCCTTCGGCGACACAGAGCGCACTTGGCAGGTCACGGTGGGCTTCGACTGGATCGCCTACGCCATCCTCTTCGCGGTCGCCGGAGTCGCAGTTCGGCGGGTAGGCGGGCGAAAGCTGTGGGCCCTCATGGCCGTGAGCTTCGCGATCCTGTGGTTCCCGCACATCGCCATCGGCGTGGCCATGGCACTGAACGGCTCCTGAACCGTGGCGGCCTTTCAGAAGCATCAGCACGTGAGGACGCCACCGTGCCCGGGGCTCCGATCGCTCGGCCCGACGGGGCGGCTGGATGGAAGCCCTGGACCGGGTGGGCGGCCGTGGTCGTCAACGTCGGGATGATCGCTGGCGCCCGTTCGATCATCCGTCCCGGCGGCGACCCGCGGCTGGGCGTGGTGATCGCGCTCATCTTCCTGAACCTGGCGCCGGTCGGCCTGGTGATCCTGCTCGCCAAGTGGCACGGGACGACCACCGCGTCTGACTTCGGGCTGCGCCGCCCGCCGCTCGCTCTCGCCACTGGACTGGTGGTGGCAGTTGGGGCTGTCGTCCTTGCGCTGACCGCGCTCAGTGTGGCGGCGTTCGGGGTCGGCGACCGTGCCAGCATCACCGACCGACTCGCAGCCGACAGGGGAACGCTGAACGCACTCCTGGTGATCGTGCTCGTGGCGGTGGCCGCACCACTCGGGGAGGAGTTCCTCTTCCGGGGCTACCTCTTCCGCGCTCTGGCCAACTGGCGAGGTGTCTGGCCAGCCGCCGTGACCACCAGCGTGGTGTTCAGCGCAGCTCACGTCGGGTGGGTACCGATCGGCGCGCTGATTCCGATCACCGTGTTCGGTCTCGGAGCCTGTCTTCTGTACCAGTGGACCGGATCGCTTTTCTCCGCCCTGGTACTGCACGCTCTCCTCAACTCCGGCCAGCGTCGGGACGATACGGACCTTGCCCTGGCCCCTCCCGATGACGATGGCGATCTCGGTTGGCGTGACCCTCAGCGTGGCCGCCCTGATAGCCAGCCTGCTCGGCCCCCGTGAACGCGTCAGCAGCCGAGCGCGTAGGCCACCGCCGAGCACACGCGTCCCAGCGTGGACTCGTCGATAGCACCAACTCGGTTCGTCAGCGTCGACTGGGTGACGGTGTGAAGTCCATCGCAGTTGACGACGGACTCGCGGTCGAGGCCGATCGCTCGATGGTCGATGTTGACTTCCGCAGCCAATCCTCGTGCCGAGGTCGAGATCTCGGCGACCGTCACGAGCGATCGGACGTCGAGGACCTCGGTGCGGGTGAGGACCAGCACGGGCCGGCGCTTACGGCCGACCTCAGCGAGCCACACCTCTCCACGGTTCACTCGTCACCCCAGGTCTCCGCGGCGGCCCAGAACGCATCGACGCTCTCCGGCCGGTCCTGGTATGCGACTCGATCGGCCTGTGCCATCGCGGCCCGAACCGCGGCCGCGACACCGTCCCGGGCAGCCGCAGAGACGTTCACGCCGAGGCGACGTGCTTGCTCGGCAAGCGCATCGTCCAACGTGAACGTGGTGCGGGTCGTGACCATGGCAGAAAACGCTAGCAGAACGTGCTAGCAATCGATCGCGCCAATCGGACTGGTCATCCTGTCCCGACCGCAGGGCGAGCACGATCCGAGGCGCACGCGACAGTCCCTCCGGGTCAGTGGGAGTGGAAGACCTTCCACAGCAGCGGAATCAACCAGGCGTCCCACTCGGCGACGTTCGTCCGGTGACCTTCGCCTTGACCTTGCCCCATGACTCGGCGATGTGAAACTGCCAGCTCGAACACCGACCGCCGGCGTGACGTCGGTGATGCTCGCCCAAGGGATCGGCTTGGCGAACGGCTTTCGCTCCTTGTAGGCCTCGGCGCTCACAACGAGGCGGCCCCTCCCTGCGCCGCGGAGACTGCAGATCTCCACGGATTCGCCCGCCATCAACTGGGTCAGGATCCGATGGAGCAGTGGACCCTCGATCTCGTCGTGGACCATCTGTGCGAGCTGGTCCCACAGTGGGCGCCACGGCCCCCATTCCGGCTTCGATGCGTCGCCGTGGAAGGTCACCGAGCCGCGTTCCCCGCCGGCCCACACGCTGATGTCACAGGTGAGTCGGTTCCAGCTTCCCTGCGCCTTGCTGGCGTACTGCTCCTGGGTCTTGATCGACACGTCGGTCCTCGACTCGACGTAGCGGTGGACGAGCCAGCCGAGCGTGTTGCGCTCGCCGGTCGTGCCGTCCTCGAGCGCCGTGCGGGCAGCGAGGTTCGCCAAACGGAGCGACCCGTACGTGCCGAGTTGCCTCGGCCGTTCCTGTCCCGTCCCGGTTTCGATGCCGTCCACGCGCACCACGTACCGGCCCCGCTGCTTGCGTACGACGGGGTCACCAACCGGCTTCCAGACCATCCTTCGACCTCCAGCCTCTGATACATCGCTGATACAAGGCCGGTCCGCGGGGCGGCTCTCTCGAAGAAGAATTGCTGGTCAGAGTGTCGGGGAGGAGGGATTTGAACCCTCGACCTCCTGCTCCCAAAGCAGGTGCGCTACCACTGCGCTACTCCCCGGTGGCGGGGCCAACGGTACTTGGCCGTTGGAGAGGCTCCGAAGGGTGATCGGTACACTCGCCGCTCCCTATGAAGTCCACCGTCGAGCCCCTCGAGGGCAACAAGGTCAAGGTCTCCGTCGAGCTCGACGAGTCCGAGTTCGACAAGGCGATCGACAACGCGTTCCGCGCCATCGCCCGCGAGGTCCGGATCCCCGGGTTCCGCCCGGGGAAGGCGCCCCGGCGCCTCCTCGAGGCCCGGTTCGGACCCGACGTGGCCCGGGAGCACGCCCTCAAGGAGTCGCTGCCCGACTACTACGTCGATGCCGTCCGCGAGCACGACGTCGACGTGATCGCCGCCCCGGAGATCGAGATCACCGCCGGCCAGGAGTCGGGCCCCGTGGCTTTCGACGCGGTCGTCGAGGTCCGGCCCCGCATCGAGGTCCCCGGCTACGGCGGGCTGCGGGTCGAGATCCCGAGCCCGGTCCCCTCCGACGACGACGTGCAGAGCCAGGTCGACCGTCTGCGCGAGCAGTTCTCCGAGCTGGCCGAGGTCGACCGCACGGCCACCGCCGGAGACGTCGTCACCATCAGCCTCCACGGCACCGAGGACGACGAGCCCGTCTCCGGGCTGCAGGCCGACGAGTACGCCTACCGCGTGGGCGCCGGGTCCATCGCCGCCGAGCTCGACGAGCAGCTCGCAGGCGCGTCGGTGGGCGACGAGCTCGAGTTCGTCGGCGACCTGATCGGCACGGGCCGCACGGTCTCGTTCGCCGTCGCCGTCAAGAAGGTGCAGGAGCGGGTGCTGCCCGAGGTCACCGACGAGTGGGCCGGCGAGGTCTCGGAGTTCGAGACGCTCGACGAGCTCCGCGACGACATCCGAGAGCGCATCGCCGGCGTGCGCCGGGTCCAGGCCGTCATGGCGCTGCGGGAGAAGGCCGTGGAATCGCTCGTTCAGCTCGTCGACGACGAGGCCCCGGAGCCGCTCGTCCAGCGCGAGGTGCGCTCCCGCCTGGAGGACCTCGCCATGCGCCTGTCCGCCCAGGGCATGTCGGCCGAGCAGTACCTGACGGCCACCGGCACGAGCCAGGAGGACCTGGTCGCCAGCCTCAAGGACACGGCGGCCGCCGCGGTCAAGGCCGACCTCGCCCTGCGGGCCGTGGCCGACGCCGAGAACATCGAGATCGGCGACGACGACCTCGACGCCGAGATCGAGGCGCTGGCGGTGCGGGTGAAGGAGAAGCCCGACAAGGTCCGCAAGCAGCTGGAGCGCAACGACCAGATGCCGGCGATACGCTCCGACCTCCGTACCCGCAGGGCGCTCGACTGGTTGCTCGAGCACGTCGAGATCGTGGATCCCGAGGGGAACCCCATCGATCGGGCGGACCTCGACCTCGACGCCGGGCCCGACCACGACCACGACCACCTCCACGATCACGATCACGACCATGACCACGCCGGTCACGACCACGATCACGATCACGACGACGCCGGAACCGAGCCTGCTTGATGAGCTACATCCCGAACCCGCTGGTCGAGGTCACCGACAACCGGGGCCAGAAGTACACCGCCGACGTGTTCTCGCGGCTGCTGAAGGAGCGCATCGTCTTCCTCGGCACGCCGATCGACGACACCGTCGCCAACTTCATCTGCGCCCAGCTGCTGCACCTCGAAGCGGAGAACCCGGACTCGGGCATCAACATCTACATCAACTCGCCCGGTGGTGACATCCAGGCGCTGATGGCGATCTACGACACGATGCAGTACATCCAGGCCGAGGTGTCCACGATCTGCTTCGGTGAGGCCGCCTCCGCGGCCGCTGTGCTGCTGGCCGCCGGGGCCCCGGGCCGGCGCTTCGCCCTCCCGCACTCCCGGGTGCTGCTGCACCAGCCGTGGGGCTCGGGTGGTGGCCAGGCCACCGACATCGAGATCCAGGCCCGCGAGATCCTGCGCATGCGCGACCTGCTCAACGAGATCCTCGCCCACCACTCGGGGCAGCCCCTCGAGCGGATCCAGAAGGACACCGACCGCGACTTCGTGCTCAACGCCGAGGACGCCAAGGACTACGGGATCATCGACGAGGTGCTCCAGTCTCGGCAGTACGCTGACACCTCCGGTCCGATCACCGCGGTCCGCTGACGAGCGCAGAGGGGGAACGTTGGTGGCGAAGTTCGGCGACGGTGGCGAGCTGCTGAAGTGCTCGTTCTGCGGCAAGTCCCAGAAGCAGGTGAAGAAGCTCATCGCCGGGCCGGGCGTGTACATCTGCGACGAGTGCATCGACCTCTGCAACGAGATCATCGAGGAGGAGCTCGCCGAGACCTCTGAGCTGCGCTTCGACGAGCTGCCGAAGCCCACCGAGATCTTCGAGTTCCTGAACGACTACATCATCGGCCAGGACCGGGCGAAGAAGATCCTCTCCGTCGCCGTCTACAACCACTACAAGCGGATCCAGTTCGGCGCGGCCATGGGCCACGGCGACGAGGTCGAGCTGGCGAAGTCGAACATCATGCTGATCGGCCCCACGGGCTGCGGCAAGACGCTCCTCGCCCAGACCCTGGCCCGCATGCTGAACGTGCCGTTCGCCATCGCCGACGCCACCGCCCTCACCGAGGCGGGCTACGTCGGCGAGGACGTCGAGAACATCCTCCTGAAGCTGATCCAGGCGGCCGACTACGACGTCAAGAAGGCCGAGACCGGCATCATCTACATCGACGAGATCGACAAGATCGCCCGCAAGTCGGAGAACCCGTCGATCACGAGGGACGTGTCCGGCGAGGGCGTGCAGCAGGCGCTGCTCAAGATCCTGGAGGGGACCACCGCATCGGTGCCGCCGCAGGGGGGGCGCAAGCACCCCCACCAGGAGTTCATCCAGATCGACACCACGAACATCCTGTTCATCTGCGGCGGCGCGTTCGCCGGTCTCGAGAAGATCATCGAGAGCCGGGTCGGTCGCAAGGGTGTGGGCTTCGGCGCCGACATCCGTCGCGCCGGCGAGAAGGACCTCGGCGACCTCCTCGGTCACGTCCTCCCGGAGGATCTCCTCCAGTTCGGCCTCATCCCCGAGTTCATCGGCCGGCTGCCCGTCATCGGCGCCGTGGCCAACCTCGACAAGGACGCCCTGATCCGCATCCTGAACGAACCGAAGAACGCGCTGGTGAAGCAGTACCGCAAGTTCTTCGAGTTCGAGGACGTCGAGCTCGAGTTCACCGACGACGCCCTCGTGGCCGTCGCCGAGCAGGCGCTGCTCCGGGGCACCGGCGCCCGCGGCCTGCGGGCGATCCTCGAGGAGGTGCTGCTCAACATCATGTACGACCTCCCGAGCCGCACCGACATCGGTCGCTGCGTCATCGACCGCCAAGTCGTGCTCGACAAGGTCAACCCGACGCTCGTCCCGCGCGGCGAGATCCCTCGCCAGTCGCGGCCGCGCCGGGCCGCCAGTTGAGGGTCGCCGCCGTGCACACGGTCGTCCGTGGTTCGCTCATCGGTGGCGGCGTCGGCCTCGCGCTGGCGATCGTGCGCCGGCCGAAGCAGGGCGAGCGCGACGACACCGCCAAGCGGGTGGCCAAGTCCGTCGCCGAGGGGGCGGCCGCCGGTGCGGTGGTGGGGTTCGCCCTCGACCGCCGGCTGCGGGCGCAAGCCGCCGCGCTGCTGGCCGACAACGCGCCGACGGTGCTCGACGCCGTCAGCGGCCTCGCCCGGCGCTACGAGCCCGCCGTCGAGGGGGCCGTCGACCGCCTGCGCGACGCCGCTGTCGACGCAATCGGCGCGGCCCGGCCGTTCGTCACCGATCTCGCCGAGGTGGCCCGCGAGCGGGCCGGCGGCGCGTACGACGCTGCCCGACCGGTGGTCGAGGACGCCTACGGGGTTGTCCGGGCCCGACTGACGGCGTGAGGTCGACGGTGACGGCCCGGCTGCGCCGGGCCGGGACGCTGATCGTCGTCGCGCT
>JACDCH010000382.1 GCA_013694495.1 Acidimicrobiia bacterium
GCCCGGCGGAGTGGGACGACTCGCTGCCGCTGCCGGCCCCCTGCCTCGACAACGCGACGTTCACGCCCGCCGGCGACGGGGGGAGCGCCGGCGGCACGATCGAGTGCTCGGTGCCGTCGAGCTACGCCGACACCGTCGCCTTCACCCGCGCTCTCAACCGCGAGCGCCGCCTGGCCACCTCGGAGTCGGAGTCCGAGGGCGCCATCACGTTCACCTACGGCGACGTCGCCACGCTCCAGCTCCAGGACCGCGGTTCGGACGGCACCTTCCTCGTCGCCACCCAGCAGTTCACCGCCTGACCGGCGCCGACGGGGTCAGGGGAGGGAGGCGTCGCGGTCCGGGGTCGGCGGGGGTGACTGGAAGCTGGGACCGGGCCGCCAGCCCGAGGTCTTGAGGTCCTCGAGGACGTGGACCATGTTCAGCAGGTCCTCCTCGTGGTCGAACTTGCCGCCACCGGCGTAGCGCAGGGTGGACACGCCGGACTGGCGGTGCCCGCTGGGCAGGACCTGGGTCCACGACACCGCGATGCGGTCGCCGTCGATGGCCGCGAACGCCACGGGGAAGCGCCAGTCCTCGAGGCCGCGCATCGACTCGTCGAGGAAGGCGCCGATCTCGTCGATGCCCTGGATCCGGCCCCAGGCGGGATCGATGTAGACCGCGTCGTCGGTGAAGAAGCGGGCCAGGTCGGTCCACGTCGCGTCCCCGGCCTCGATCGCCGCCCGCACCGCGAGGTACTCGTCGACCGTCGCTCGGACCTCGTCCTCGGGGAAAGCCATGGTGGCGAGCATGCCAGGATCACGGCCGTGGAGGGCCCGCTCCTCGGACGAGACGCGGAGCGGGCTGCGGTTCTCGCGGCGCTGCGGGGGCGGCTCGTCCGGGGGCGCCGTGCTCGGCGAGGGCGGCTTCGACTTCGGCCTCGTCCGGATCGCTGAACAGATCGGTGATGAAGTCCATGACCGCATCGTGGGGCCCGTCGGGATCGACGACCTGAGATGAAGGGTTGCCGACCGCACCGGGCGCCGCCCCCCGACGCGGCAACCCGGAATCGAAATGGAATCACAGGAAGGACCTGCGGCCAGCAGCCGTCGCCCCCGATCCGTCCGCAGGTCCTGAGTGGCCCGTGCTCATTCCGAACCGGTGGCGTCGCCCCCGGGCCGGTGGTGCCATCATCGACGCGTGGTCGACCTGCCCGACGAGGCCAACGGCGTGCTGCCGTCGCAGCTCATCGCGGAGGCAATCGACACCGGGCTCATCGACGCCGGCGACTACAAGATCCACGACAGCCTCATCCAGCCGGCCAGCCTCGACCTCCGCCTCGGCGACAAGGCCTACCGCCTGCGCTGCAGCTTCCTGCCCGACACCGACTCGGTCGAGGCGCGGATGGAGCCGCTCGTGATCGACGAGCTCGACCTGCGCGACGAGGGCGCCGTGCTGGAGCCGAACCGGCCGTACCTCATCCCGCTGCTGGAGCGGCTCGACCTCCCGCCCCGGATCCGGGCCAAGGCCAACCCGAAGAGCTCCACCGGTCGCCTCGACGTTTTCACCCGGGTCATCACCGACCGCAGCTACCGCTTCGACGAGATCCAGGCCGGCTACCGGGGGCCGCTGTACCTCGAGGTCGTGCCCCTGTCGTTCGCCATCCGCGTGCAGCAGGGCCTGGCGCTGAACCAGCTCCGGCTCTCGGTGGGGCGCTCGTCGCTGACCGACGACGAGCTCCACGAGGAGCACCGTCGGGGGCCGATGCTCTTCCAGGGCGGCGCGCCGGTGTCGCCCGCCGCCTTGGCCACCGCCGACGGGCTGTTCCTGTCGCTCGACCTGCGGGGCGACGAGCACGGCCGGGTCGGCTACCGGGCCCGCCAGAACACGCCCCGCCTGGTGATGTCCGGCATCCGGGCCCACCGGGTGGAGGACTACTGGGAGCCGGTGGTCAAGGAGCCGGGCGACCGGATCGTCCTCGACCCCGAGCGCTTCTACCTCCTGCTGTCGGAGGAGAGCGTGCGGGTGCCGCCCCACCTGGCCGCCGAGATGACGGCTTTCGACCCCACCAGCGGCGAGCTCCGCACCCACTACGCCGGCTTCTTCGACCCGGGGTTCGGCTACACCCGGGATGGCACGCTCGACGGGTCGCGGGCGGCGCTCGAGGTCCGGGCTCACGACGTGCCGTTCATGATCGAGCACGGCCAGCGGGTCTGCAAGCTCACGTTCGAGCGCATGCTCGCCCCGCCCGACAAGCTCTACGGCTCGGACGTGGCGTCGAACTACCAGGGCCAGGTCGACACGCTGGGCAAGCACTTCATCCGGCCCTGACGCCTGCCCGTCCGGGGAGCCGGGCCGCTCCGTACCGTGGGTCCGTGCGCATCCGTTCGCTCCTCGCCCCACTGCTGCTCGCCGGGCTGCTGGCCTGCGGCGCCGACGCCGCCCCGTCCGCCGGCGGCGACACGGACACGGACAGCGGCAGCGATCCGGTCGTGAGCAGCGCAGACCCCGCCGTCGAGGCCGAGCTGCTGGCGTTCACCGCGCCCACCATCGACGGTGGCGAGGTGGACTTCGCTGCGCTCCAGGGCCAGGACCTCGTCGTGTGGTTCTGGGCGCCGTGGTGCGGGTCGTGCGCGGCGGAGGCGGAGGGGGTCGCCCGGGTGGCGGCCGACCTCGGCGACCAGGCGCCGTTCGTCGGCATCGGCTCGCAGGCCGAGGTCGACGAGCTCGCCGGTTTCGTCGACCGCTTCACGCTCACGGAGTTCCCGCAGGTCGCCGATCCCGACGGGACGATCTGGCTGCGGTTCGCCGACGACGTGATCCGCTCCTCGTTCCTCTTCATCGACGACACGGGAGAGATGACCCGCACCGGCTACGGCGAGATGGACGAGGCCCAGCTGCGGGAGCGGGTCGAGCAGCTGATCGCCAGCTGACCCGCCCGCCCGCCCTCCCCGCCCGCCCTCCCCGCTCGTCCGTCGTCCCGCTCGTCGTGCCGCGGGGTCACTCGGCCGGCGCGCTCCAGGACTGCGCCTCGGCGACCTGGGCGTCGTAGGCCTGCTACGCGGCGGCACCACCGCTCGATGAGTACCGGCTGGCTAGGACGCCCCGCTGGTGGCGGGGGTCGGCGTCGAGCCCTCGCCCGAGGCGCGCTTGCGGTGGCGCCGGAGCAACCACCACCCGATGGCCACGACCACCACGACGGCGGGGACGATCGGTCCGGTCCGGTCGATGAACTCGGCGGCTGGGCTGCCGACGAACCAGCCGGCGCACACGATGGCCGTGGCCCACGAGATCGCAGCCGGGATGTCCCAGGCGATGAAGCGGCGGTAGGACATGCCGGAGTGACCGGCGACGAGCGGCACGAGGGCGCGGAGGGCGCCGACCCACCGCCCGACGAACACGGCCCGGCCCCCGTGGCGCTCGACGTACTCGGCGGCGTGGTCGACCTTGGGCGAGAGCCGCTTGCGGGTGAACGACCAACGGTCGAGCACCGAGGTGCCGACCTTGCTCCCCAGCGCGAAGCCCAGGGAGTCACCGACCAGCGACCCGAGCGCCACCGCCAGGATGAGCACCAAGAGCGACGCGTCCCCCTGGTTGCCGGCCGCGCCGACGACGGCCGCCCCGGCCTCACCGGGCACGACGAAGTCGAGCAGGATCGCGCTCTCCCCGAAGGCGAGGCCAAAGGCCACCAGCACGAGCAGCGGCGTCGACAGCCCGCCGACGAACCCCAGCAACCGGGTGACCATCTCGCCGCCCTACCCACGAACCCATCGGTCCCACCCAGCCCCCACCGACCGATGGGTGCAGACATGACCGAACGG
>JACDCH010000441.1 GCA_013694495.1 Acidimicrobiia bacterium
CCCCCGATGCGTGCGGTCCGGCGGCGACCGCCGGCGCCGCCGCGGTCGAGGTCGCGGACCTGCGGCTCGACGCGGCGGGCCCCGACGCCGAGAACCTGAACGACGAGTGGGTCGAGCTGCGCAACACGGGCGCCGTCGCCGTCGACCTGACCGGCTGGCGCGTGCGCGACGAGTCGTCGTCGCACCGGTTCGCCTTCCCGGCGGGGTTCACGCTCGAGGCCGGCGCCGCCGTGCGGGTGCGGTCGGGCTGCGGCCCGGACACGGCCTCGGACCTGTTCTGGTGCGTGTCCGGTTCGGCGGTGTGGAACAACGACGGCGACACCGCGTTCCTGCTCGACCCGAGCGGGAACGTCGTCGCTACGCGTTCGTCAGCCGGGTGAGCAGCGCCATGGTGCGGGCCTTCTCGACGTCGCTGCCGTAGGGCGCAGCGGCGAAGTCGGTGGCGCCGACGGCGGCGAGGTGCTCGAGCTGAGCGGCGACCGAGTCCTCGTCGCCCACCAGCGCCACGCCGCCCGGCCCGCTGGCGCCCTCCTTGTCGATCATGGCCCGGTACGACGGGAGCATCCCGTAGATGGCGAAGTCGGCGTCAGCCCGGGCCCGGGCCGCGGCCTCGTCGTCGGTGACGCACACGGGGAGGCCCACGCACACCCGCGGTGCGGGTCGGCCGGCGGCCTCGGCGGCGGCGGTGATGCTCGGCACGATGTGGCTCTCCAGGGTGCCCGGGCCGACCATCCAGGTGATGGTGCCGTCGGCCACGGCGCCGGCGAGCTTCAGCATCACGGGGGCGAGGGCGGCCAGCAGGACGGGCGGCGCCGGGGCGTCGACCCCGAGCGGGGCCATCGTGGCCGCCTTCAACGTCGCCCCCTCGTACTGCACCTGCTCGCCCCGCAGCAGGGGGAGCAGCACCTCGAGGTACTCCCGCATGTGGCGGGCCGGCTTCTCGAACGAGTAGCCGAACAGGCTCTCGATCACGATCTGGTGCGAGAGCCCGATTCCCAGCGTCAGCCGGCCGCCGGTGGCGGCCTGCACGGTGAGCGCCTGGCCGGCCAGCACGATCGGGTGCCGGGGGTAGGTGGGGACGACGGCGGTGACCAGCTCGACGTCGGGGACGTGCGAGCCGACCACGGCCAGCAACGTGAGGGCGTCGTAGTCGAAGATCTGCGACGCGCCGACGAGGTCGAAGCCGGCGTCCCTCAGGCGGCGGACGTCGTCGATGACCTCGGCGACCGGCTGGGACGAATCGATGGTGACCCCGAAGCGCATCGGCGCACCGTACGCGCCTCGGGGACCACCGTGGGCGGGATCAGGGGCGACAGGACCAGGGCTGCCAACCGGACTGGTCGACGAGGTACTTGGCGAAGAAGGCGTTCCAGTACGGGTCGTAGACGGCCGACCAGGGCTGCCCGGTGACCTGCTCGAAGGTGGCGCGGTGGACGTTGTTGATCTGGAACAGCCCGTGGTTGCCGCCGCCGGGGCTCACCGCTCCGGGGTTCATGGTGGACTCGCACATGGCGACGCTCTTGGCGGCCGCCGCCTGGGTGCCGAAGACCTGGTCGATGTACACCTCCGGCGTGCAGGCCCCGAGGGCCATGGTGGCCAGCCCGAAGGCGGTCACCGTGCGGATGCGTCTCGTGATCGTGCGCTTCATCTGGGTTTCCTGCTCCTCTGCCCGTCCCCGGGCGGGCGCGCCGATGGCGCGCACACGGGTCGGGGGCAGTCATGACCATTGGGGTCCGGCGGCCGGCGGACGAGCGGGCGAGCGCACCGCATCGAAGGGGGCAGCGCGGGCACGTCCGGGGCCGGCGGGGCGGTTGCCCGGCGCCGTGGACCTGGTCGGGTTGGTGGGGGGTGTGTCACACGCTTGCAAACTTCGTAACGCGTTCGCAACTTACACTGGTGTGAAAACGGTCACAAGGGTCCGGGCGCGGCTGAGCAGCGCTACTCACGACGGCGTCGCCCCGGCCGTGGTCGACTCGTTCCGTGGGGTTCTTCAAGGGGCTCAAGTTCCTTCATGCCGTCGACTCCGTGCTGGACCTCGGCGAGACGCCGCCGCCGGCCTATCGCTACCGCTGGCCGCCCGTCGGCTGATGGGCCGGCCGGTGGAACGCGATGCTCCGACCGTGCGCAGGATGGTGAACCGGGTGACCGAGCTGCTGGGCGTCGACGTCCCGATCGTCCAGGCCCCGATGGGGTGGATCGCCCGCTCGCAGCTGATGTCGGGCGTGCAGATGGGGACCCGCATGGTCTCGTCGGCGGAGTCGCCGGTCCACGCCAACTGGAAGGACGCCATCGTCGCCGCCGCCGACACCGGCACGGTGTTCCTCAACCGTCACTCGAAGCCGGGGCTGCGGGCGCTGCGGACCGAGCGCACCTCCCGCCTGGAGCGCCAGGACCACGTCGACCTGGCCGAGATGGCCGGCTTCCACCAGCTGTACTTCGGCGGCGACATGGAAGCCGCCATCCCGCTCAGCGGCCAGGTGGCGGGGCGCATCGAGTCCGTCGAGCCGGTGGCGTCGATCATCGAGTCCTGCCCTCTTGCACGCGGGTTGGGTCATGCTGCGGGCGCATGGGGGACTTCACCGCGATCCGGGTCGAGGGCGACGAGCCGGTCGGGCGGATCACGCTGGCCCGGCCGGCGAAGCTGAACGCGCTGAGCCGGGCCGTGCTCGAGGAGCTGGCGGCGGCGGCGGCGTGGTTCGATGAGCGGCCCGACGTGAAGGTCGTCGTCGTGGCGGGGGAGGGGCGGGCCTTCTCGGCCGGGTTCGACCTGGGCGACCCGACGTGGGTCGAGCTCGGTCCGCCGGCGCTGTCGACCGGCGTCGGCCGGGCCATGGCCGACGCCGTGGGCGGGATGCAGGCGATCACGGTCGCGTCGATCCGGGGGCACTGCATCGGCGGCGGCGTCGTGCTCGCCGCCGCCTGCGACCTCCGGGTAGCGGCCGACTCCACCCGCTTCAAGATCCCCGAGGTCGACCTCGGCATCCCGCTCTACTGGAGCGGCATCCCCCGGCTCGTGCGCGAGCTCGGGGCGTCGGTCACCAAGGATCTCGTGCTCACGGGCCGGGAGCTCGGCGTCGACGAAGCCCGTTCGCTGCGCTTCGTGAACCGCGTCGTGCCCGATGCCGACCTCGAGGCGGCGACGGACGAGCTGGCTGCGCTGCTGGCGTCGCAGCCGGGGTTCGTGCTGCGGACCACGAAGCGCCAGGTCGAGGAAGCCGCGCCGGCGGTGCCCGACGGCGTGGGCGACGTCGACGCGGACCGGGTCGGCTTCGAGCAGGCCGCCGCCGATCCCGAGTGCCGGGCCGAGGCCGCCGCC
>JACDCH010000479.1 GCA_013694495.1 Acidimicrobiia bacterium
ACGCGCCCCCAGGCATCGGCCGCAGGGCGACGAAGTCGGCCGAGGACCGGAACGACCGAGCGGAGCGAGGGCTACAAACTCGCCGGAACGGAGCGAAGCGAGTGACGGCGACGAACTAATGGTCGAAGACCACGGTGCGGTCGCCGGCGCGGCGGCCGGCATCGTCACCGGGCTCGTCACCGGCGACATGGCCACCGGGGCCACCATCGGGTCGGTGGCGGCCGTGGGCGGCGGCGTCGTCGGCGGTCTGGCCGGCACCTACAAGGACCTGCCCGCCAACCCCGAGGCCTTCGAGACGTACGAGGTCGACCCGAACGATCCGCGCCCGGTGAGCGTCACGGTCCGCCCCGCCGACGACGCGGAGGCCGAGGCGGCGCGGTCGGTGCTCGGCAGCAGCTGAGTCTTCGCCGTCACTCGCTTCGCTCCGTTCCGGCGAGTTTGTCGTCCTCGCTCCGCTCGGTCGTTGCGGTCCTCGGCCGACTTCGTCGCCCTGCGGCCGATGCCTGGGGGCTCCGACCCCAGACCCCCAGCGCCTCCGGCGGCCGACAGGTGCGTCGCCACGCGGTTGCGACGCGGCCGTGGCCACAATCCGTCCGCAGGTCCTGCCACCACCACCGCCGGCGGCCCTGCCGGCCCGGCGGGTCGTGGGCGCCGCGGCGCCCCGTAGCCTGCTCGCCTTGTGGACGTGACCGAGCGCTTCGCCGAGCTCGCGGCCCGTCCGTCGGGGCTGCTCCCCATCGACGAGGCGGTCGCCCTCATCGCCGCCCACGACCACCCTGTCGATGTACCGGCGGTGCTCGGCCGGCTCGACGACCTCGCCGAGCGCTGCCCGTCGGCCACGGTCGAGGGCGTGTGCGAGCTGCTCTTCGACCACGAGGGGTTCGCCGGCGACGTCGAGGACTACCACAACCCCGACAACTCGTTCCTCGACCGCGTGCTCGAGCGCCGGGTGGGGCTGCCGATCCTGCTGTGCGTCGTGACCGCCGAGGTCGCGGCGCGGGCCGGGGTGTGCCTGGCGCCGGTCGGCATGCCCGGCCACCTCCTCCTCCGCGACTGCAGCGACGACGGCTCTTTCATCGATCCCTTCCAGGGCGGCCGCCGCCTCGACCGGGCCGGCTGCGAGCGGATCTTCCACGAGCTCCACCCGACGACGCCGTTCCGAGAGGCGTTCCTCGACCCCACCGACGGCCGCACGGTCCTGCAGCGCATCAGCACCAACCTGGTCCGCACCTTCAGCACCCGCGGCCCGATTGGGTCGCTGGCGTGGGCGCTGCACCTGCGGGCCATCCTTGCCGGCGGCGACGCCTGGGTGCCGGTGGCCCGGGTCAAGGAGCGCGTCGGCGACTGGCCCGGCGCCGCGAACGCCTGGGAGGTCGTCGCCGAGAGCTCGCCGGCCGGATCGCAGGCCGGCATCCGAGCCGCCAGCCTCCGGGCCAAGGTCAATTGAGCCCGGGTTCAGCGTCGGGGCGGTGGCGTCCCGCCGGGTCCGCCCGCACGGGCCGGCCCCGCGGCCTCGGACCCCTCGTCGACCCGGCGGGCACGGCGTCGCCCTACCCGCCGATCGCCGACTACGCCTTCCTGTCCGACTGCGAGACCACCGCGCTCGTCGCATCCAGCGGCAGCGTCGAGTGGCTGTGCCTCCCGCGGATGGACTCGCCGAGCGTGTTCGGGGCGATCCTCGACCGCCGGGCCGGTCGCTACCGCCTCGGCCCCGACGGCGTCATGGTCCCCGCCGCCCGCCGGTACCTGCCGGGCACGAACATCGTCGAGACGAGCTGGGCCACCCGGACCGGATGGATCATCGTTCGTGACGCGCTGCTGATCGGCCCCTGGCACCACCACGACGAGCTGTCGCAGACGCACCGCCGGGCCCCGACCGACTACGACGCCGAGCACGTGCTGCTCCGCACGATCCGGTGCGTGAACGGCGAGGTCCAGCTCGTCCTCGACTGCGAGCCGCGCTTCGACTACGGCCGGGAGTCGGGCGTGTGGAGCTTCACCGGCGAGGACTACCACGAGGCCGCCGTCACCGCGCCCGGCTCCGACGTGCACCTGCGGCTCACGACCGACCTGCGCCTCGGCATCGAGGGCCCGAGCGCCATCGCCCGCACCCTGCTCAAGGACGGCGACCTCCGGTTCTGCGCGCTGTCGTGGAGCTCCCACGACCCGCCCCGCACCTACGACGACGCCTACGAGCGGCTCACGTGGACGGCGCACCACTGGCAGCACTGGCTGGCCCGGGGCGAGTTCCCCGACCACCCGTGGCGCACCCACCTCGAGCGCAGTGCGCTCACGCTGAAGGGCCTGACGTTCGCGCCGACCGGCGCGCTGGTGGCGGCGGCCACGACGTCGCTGCCGGAGCGCCCCGGCGGCGAGCGCAACTGGGACTACCGCTACTCGTGGATCCGCGACTCGACCTTCGCGCTGTGGGCGCTCTACGCCCTCGGCTTCGACTGGGAGGCGAACGACTTCTTCTCGTTCATCGCCGACGTGGCCGAGCGCGACCACGAGCTCCAGGTGATGTACGGCATCGGAGGCGAGCGCGACCTCACCGAGCGCGAGCTGGGCCACCTCACCGGGTACCTCGGGTCGCGGCCCGTGCGCATCGGCAACGGCGCCTTCGACCACGCCCAGCACGACGTCTGGGGCGCGGTGCTCGACTCCGTGTACATCCACACGAAGTCGAGGGACCACCTCGAGGAGCGGCTGTGGCCCATCCTCGAGCGCCAGGTCGAGGCGGCGCTGCGCAACTGGCGCGACCCCGACCGCGGCATCTGGGAGGTCCGGGGCGAGCCCTGCCACTTCACATCGTCCAAGGTCATGTGCTGGGTGGCCGTCGATCGCGGCGCGCGCCTGGCCCGCCTGCGCGAGGAGGACGAGCTGGCCGACACGTGGGCCGCCGCCGCCGCCGAGATCCACGCCGACATCTGCGAGCACGCCCTCGACGGCCGGGGCGTGTTCACGCAGCACTACGACACCGACGCCCTCGACGCCTCCGTGCTGCTGATGCCGCTCGTGCGGTTCCTGCCGCCCGACGACGCCCGCGTCGTCGCCACCGTCGAGGCCATCGAGCGGGAGCTCACCGTCGACGGCTTCGTCCTGCGCTACCGGACCGACACCACCGACGACGGGCTGTCGGGCGAGGAGGGTTCGTTCACGATCTGCTCGTTCTGGCTCGTGTCGGCGCTGGTGGAGATCGGCGCCGTCGAGCGGGCCCGCCTGCTGTGCGAGAAGCTCCTCGCCCTGGCCAGCCCGCTGGGGCTGTACGCCGAGGAGCTCGACCCCCGCAGCGGCCGGCACCTCGGCAACTTCCCGCAGGCGTTCACCCACCTCGCCCTGGTCAACGCGGTGCTCAACCTCATCCGGGCCGAGCGCCCGGCGTCGCCCGACGAGCCCCCGTGGTCGTGACCGACGCGTGATCGACCGCGACGTCAAGCGCTGCCTCGGGCAGATGATGAAGGGCGTGCAAGTGGTGGGGGCCACCCATGCCGGCGTCACCCGCGCCTACACGTCGCACTGGGTCTGCCAGGTGAGCTTCGAGGAGCCGGTCCTGCTGGCGTCGGTCTCGCCGAAGCACGACACGCACCCGCTCATCGTCGCGTCGGGACGGTTCTCGGTGTCGATCCTGGCCGGCGACCAGGTGGCCGAGGGGCAGTACTTCTCGTACCCCGGCCGCCGCTTCCGGTACTTCGCCGACGAGTATGTCGAGGTGCTCGATGACGGGTTGCCGGTCGTGCCCGGGTGCGTGGCCTGGCTCCGCTGCGAGGTGATCAAGCAGCTCGACGTCGATCTCGACCACGACCTCTTCATCGCCCGCGTCACCACCGTCGGCGAGGGGCGTCTCAAGGCGCCGCCGCTGCTGTACTCGTCGCGCCTCGGCTGGCGGGTCACCGGCGACAAGGCGCGCGAGCCCGGCACCTCCGTGCGCGACCGCCTGCTCGAGCGACTCGCGACCGCCGGGTTCGAGGACGCTGCTGACGGCAACGACGGCGACGGTGCCGACGCCGACCGGGAGGCTGACGGACCCGCCCGACCGGGACCGAGCCAGACAACTTGACCGGCGGGTCAAGTAAGCTCGCCGACATGACCGCCGTCGACGAGGCCACCGTCCTCTCCCTCTGCGATCAGCTCCTCGCCGAGCTCGATCCGAAGACCGTGCCCGCTCACGAGTTCCTGGGTCGGCAGTTCGACCTGGGCCTCGCCTGGGTGCACTTCCCCGTGGGCAACGGTGGGCTGGGCGGTTCGCCGCAGCTCCAGAAGGCCATCAACGAGCGGCTGATCCCCGAGGGTGCGCCGCTGCCCTACGGCCGCAACCCGATCGGCTACGGCATGGGTGCGCCGACCGTCGTCACCCACGGCAGCGATGCCCAGAAGGCGCGGTACCTGCGCCCCCTCTTCACGGGCGAGGAGATCTGGTGCCAGCTGTTCAGCGAGCCGGGCGCCGGCTCCGACGTCGCCTCGCTCGGCACCCGCGCCGTGCTCGACGGCGAGGAGTGGGTCGTCAACGGCCAGAAGGTGTGGACCACCCTCGCCCACCTGGCCCGCTTCGGGATGCTCATCGCCCGCACCGACCCCGACGTCCCCAAGCACAAGGGCATGACGTACTTCGTGATCGACATGCACGCCCCCGGCGTCGAGGTGCGGCCGCTGTTCCAGATCACCGGTGAGGCGGAGTTCAACGAGGTCTACATGACCGACGTCCGCATCCCCGACGCCGAGCGCCTCGGCGCCGTCGGCGAGGGCTGGGGCGTGTCCCTCACCACGCTCATGAACGAGCGCGTCGCCATCGGCGGCCAGATCCCGTCACGCGGCGGCGGCTTCATCGGCGAGGCCGTCAAGGTCTGGAGGAAGCTCGGCCACACCGACCCGGCCAAGCGGGACCAGCTGATGGACCTGTGGGTCCGCTCCGAGGTGCTCCGGCTCACGAACATCCGGGCCTCGCAGCTCCGCAGCGTCGGCACCCCGGGGCCCGAGGGCTCGATCGGCAAGGTCATCTCGGCCGAGCTCAACAAGCAGGTCAGCGAGTTCACCGTCGGGCTGCTCGGCGCCGAGGGGATGCTCAAGGCCGACGGCTACCCGATGGACCGCCCGCACCACGCGATGCTGTGGTCGAACCCGGCGCAGGCCTTCCTCCGGGCCCGGGCGAACTCGATCGAGGGCGGCACCACCGAGATCGCCAAGAACATCCTCGGCGAGCGGGTCCTGGGCTTGCCCGGCGACGTCCGCACGGACAAGACCCCGCCGTGGAAGGACGTCCCCCGCTCCTGAGATGAAGGGTTCCCGACCGCCTCGGGCGAAGCCCTTCGACGCGGGAACCCCGGAATCGAATCGAGGCGCAGGAAGGACCTGCGGACCCCCGACTGATCGTTCGGCGGTCCATCAGCAGGTCCTGAGTCTGTTGCCGTAGGTTCTGCTCGGCGCCGGCTCGATCGGCGGCGCTCGGAACCCGGGGGGCTCAATGTTGGAACGCACCACGCGACCTGTCCGCATCGCCGTCGCCATCGCCGTGCTCGGCGCGGGCGGCGTCGTCTCGACCATCGGCGCCTCGCCGGCTGCGGCCGATGGGCCCGGCGTCGGCACGCCGTGGGTTGTCAGCGTGGGCGACTCGGCCATCTCCGGTGAGGCCGGACGCTGGGCCGGCAACACGAACAACGGCCCGTCGCTCGTCGACGCCGGTGGGTCCAATGCCTATTGGGACAACGCCGGCCGCACGGCCGAGCAGATCCGCGGCTGCCACCGCTCCGAGTCGGCGGCCGTCCACATCGGAGGCGGCGTCAGCTCGCTGAACCTCGCCTGTTCGGGGGCCCGCACCTACACCCAGCCCTTCGACCCGGACTCCGACTTCAAGCCCGGGATCGACTTCTACAACGACGGGGCCGGCCACATCGGCCAGGCGCGGGCGCTGCAGGACTTCGCCGGAACGCACAACGTGCGCATGGTCTCGGTGCTGATCGGCGCCAACGACTACGGCTTCGCCGACATCCTCCAGACCTGCTTCCTCAACTGGTACACGTCGCCGTCGTGGTGGCCGAACTACTGCAACGATGACAGCGACATCCGGTCGCGGTTCACGGCCAGCAACATCGAGGCCAAGACCGAGGCCATCAAGGGCGCGCTGCTCAACATCCGCCAGGCGATGTCAGCCGCCGGCTACGCCGAGGGGTCGTACACGATCATGGTGCACACCTACTGGTCCCCGGTCCCGAGCGGTGCGGGCAACCGCTACCCGCAGACCGGCTACACCCGCCAGAGCGTCGGCGGCTGCGGCATGTGGAACCGGGACGCCGACTGGGCCAACAACACGGTCGTGCCCACGTTCAACAACTCGGTGCGCAACGCGGTCACCCGCAGCGGCCTCACGAACACCCGCATCCTCGACCTCCAGTCGTCGCTCAACGGCCGCCGCCTGTGCGAGACCGGCGTCGGCCTGCTCGAGGAGCAGGGCGTGGCGTCGTGGACGAGCGCCGGCGCGGTCGACCGCACGGAGTGGGTCAACCAGCTCCGCACGACGAGCACCATCGGCAGTCCGTACCAGATCCAGGAGAGCGTCCACGCCAACCACTGGGGGCAGATGGCCATGCGCAACTGCATGCGCCTCGCCTACAACAACGGCGCCCCGCGGAGCGGTCGCTGTGTCCGGTCGACCACCGGCCTGAACAGCTTCGGCGAACCGCGCATGGCGCTGCAGTAGCGGCGGCGACGGAGCGTCGGGTGTGGTCGAGGGTCGAAGGGCGCGCGCTTAGGGTGCAGCGGTGACCGTCCGGCTCCGACCCCGCGGCCCAGGGCCCGCCGCCGCGCCGCCGGCGGGCGCCTCCGTCCCGGTCGCGCCCGGTGGCGACGACGCGATCGAGTTGTTCGCCCCGGTCGAGCCGGGCAGCACCGACGACCCCTTCGTGAAGGCGTTCGCCGAGGGGCGGACGCTGCGCCACGCCCGACCCGGGTCGGAGCCGCCGTCGCGCGCGCCCCGCACCGGGCTCGTCCTCGCCGTGCTCCTGCTGCTGGCGGGGATCCTCGCCGCCGTGCTCGACGGCGGGAGCGACGACGACGCCGTCGCCACCGCCGGCTCGACCACGACGTCGAGCACGTCGACCACCAGGGGCTCGACCACCACCCGACCGGTGGTCTCGACCACGTCTATCGCGCCGACGCCGACCACCGTCGGGTTCGCCGTGCCCACCACGGCGGCCGGCGCCACGCCCACGAGCCGCACGGTCGCGGCGACGCCGACGACGCGAGGAGGGGCTGCCACCACGGCCACGACGGCGCCGGCCGGCAACCAGGACCTGAACATCACGATCACGCTCGACCCAGCCGTGCCCATCGCCGGCGAACCGGCCACGGTCGTGATCCGCTTCGCCGACGACGACGCGCCGCCGTCGTCGAACTGCCGCGTCATCGAGGTCGACGGCGAGCCGCTCTACACCGATCCCTGCGGGGAACCGGCCTGCGGCGGGAGCGGCGGGGCGGCGGGTGGCGGCGTCGGCGGCTCCGAAGAGGTCTCGTTCGACTACACCTTCACGACCGCCGGCGAGCACCGCATCGCGGCGACGGGGCAGTCCCTCGCCCCGTACTGCGGCGACCGGTTCGGCAGCACCGCGACGGAGGAGGTCGTGGTCGACGTCGCCCCGGCCGCCACGACGTCGACCACCACCCCATCGCCCACGACCTCGTCGATCGTTCCGCCCGTCTCGCCCTGATCCGCCCCGCCGTGTCAACCGAACGGGCCGCCCGATCGTTCGAACGGTGATGGACCGGCGCCGGGCCGAGTTCGAGGCGCTGTTCGATCGCTGCGAAGCGGCCGCCGGCCTCCGGGCCCGATGCAACTCGGGGTGGGTCAGGCGGTCAGGAGGTCGCGGACGTGGGCGGTCTCGTTGAGGGAGCGAAGCTGGCGCTGGCCGCTGCGGGCGGCGATGACGCGGTTGATCGAGGTGTAGCCGGGCTCGAAGAACATGAAGCGGTCCGTGCCGAGGACGTGGGCGGCGTAGGCGTTGATGATCCCACCGTGGGCGACGACCGCCACCTGCTGGCCGGGGTGGGCGGCGACGATGCGCTCGATCGCGCCCACCACGGTGCGGGAGAACTCGACGGGATCGAGGGGGACGGCCTGGCCGAACGTCCAGTCGCCGGCGACCATCGCCGCCCAGCGCGGGTCGTTCGTGGCCCGGAGCTCCTCCATGGGCACGTAGGCGTCGGACTGCCGGTCGAACTCGGCGATGCCGTCCTCGACGATCGGCTCGAGGCCATGCGCCGCAGCGAGCGGCACCGCCGTCTCGACGGCGCGGCGCATCGGGCTCGTGTAGATGGCGTCGATGCGTTCGTCGGCCAGCCAGGCCGCAAGGGCGGCGGCCTGCTCGCGCCCGCGCTCGGTCAGCGGGGGATCGGCCGGGGAGCCGTCGTCGGTCTCGACCCGGGTGGGGAGGGCGTGGCGGATCAGCAGCAGCTCCACGGGGCTACCGTCGCCGAATGATGGAGGTCCTGTCGAGCCGGGTGCTGCTGGCCCCGAGCGACCTGGCCGCCGGGATCCGCTGGTACACCGAGGTGCTCGGGCTGCGGGTGTACCGCGAGTACGGGCACGGCGGCACGACCACCGGCGTCGTGCTGTTCCTGGGCGGCGGCTACCTCGAACTGACCGGGCCCCGAGCCGGCTCGCCGGCCGGACCGGGCGTGTCCCTCTGGCTCCAGACCGTCGACGTCGTCGCCGAGCACGAGCGCCTGCGGGCGGCCGGGGTCACCGTGCTCGAGCCGCCGGCGCCGATGCCGTGGGGGCTGATCGAGAGCTGGATCGCCGATCCCGACGGCACCCGCCTCTGCCTCGTCGAGGTCCCCGACGACCACCCGATCCGGCGGCGCGTGGAGTGAGATGAAGGGTTGCCGACCGCGCCGGGCGGAGCCCCCGACGCGGCAACCCGGAATCGAATGGAGTTCTTCGCCGTCACTCGCTTCGCTCCGTTCCGCGAGGGTGTCGTCCTCGCTGCGCTCGGTCGTTGCGGTCCTCGGCCGACTTCGTCCTGCGGCCGATGCCTGGGGGCTCCGCCCCCAGACCCCCAGCGCCTCCGGCCGTCGACGGGCGCGTCGCGGTACCACGCGTCGGCCCGCTGATCCATCCGCAGGTCCTGAGGGGTACGGTCATGCTGATGGTGGGGGATGCGAACCGGGTACCGACGGTGCTCGTCGTCGACGACGACGCCAGCGTCCGTGGCCTCCTCGGCTACGTGCTGCACGACGAGGGCTACGAGGTGACCGAGGCGGCCGACGGCGACGAGGCGCTGCAGCAGCTGATCATGGCCGCGCCGGACTGCGTCGTCCTCGACCTGATGATGCCCAAGGTCGACGGCATCGAGGTGCTGCGCCGGCGCCGCGACCAGGGCCTGGCCACGCGCAGCCGCGTGCTGGTGCTCACGGCGAAGACCGATCCGCAGGACGCCGTGTGGTGCTGGGAGCTGGGCGCCGACGAGTTCCTCACGAAGCCGGTCGACCCCGAGCGCCTGGCCCGGGAGGTGCGCCAGCTCCTGGCCCGCACCACGAGCGAGCTGCGGCACCGGCGTGAGGTCGGCCTGGCCGACGCCCGCGAGCGCGACCGCCTCGAGCAGGCCTTCTCTCCTCGCGACCCCTGACGCGCCTGTCGACCGCCGGAGGCGCTGGGGCCTGGGGGCGGAGCCCCCAGGAATCGGCCGCAGGGCGACGAAGTCGGCCGAGGACCGGAACGACCGAGCGGAGCGAGGGCTCCAAAACTCGCCGGAACGGAGCGAAGCGAGTGACGGCGAAGACTCAGGTCCGGAGGCACTGCGGGTTGAGGTTGGCGATGTCCGGCACCCGCACGTCCTGGCCGAAGAGTCGGCACGTGCATTGGCTCCTGCAGTCGTCGAGGTTCTCCCGCTGGATCCACAGCGCGGCGCCGGCGGCGACGAGGAGCAGGATGGCCAGCAGCCGGGTTGTGAGCTTCTGCACGGTCCGCAGCACCAGGATCACGCCCAGGCCGCACAGCACGAGCAGGGCGATGATGACCTTCTGCAGGACGTCGCTGTCGAGCCCGTCGGGGAGGGCGGCCAGCAGCGCGAGCGTCGGCATCGGGGCGCACGGTACAACGGCGCGTGCTGCGGGCGAAGCCTGCCGCTCCCGTACCCTGCGGCTTCCTGCCGAAGGAGAACCGCATGAGCAACGTGTCCCTGACCCCGACGGGGCCGCCCGAGACGGTCCTCGACCTGGAACCCCCCGACGCGCTTGCCTCGCTGGCGGCCGCGGGTGACGATCGCGACGCCGTTGCCGCGGTTGTCGCCCGCTGGCCGCGGTTCCTCGACGCCTGGGCCCGGCTGGGCGAGCTCGCTCGCGACGACGTCGAGGCCTACGCCGCCTTCCGGGTCGGCTACCACCGCGGTCTCGACCGGCTCCGGGCCAGCGGGTGGCGGGGGAGCGGGTACGTGCGCTGGGAGCACCAGCCGAACCGGGGCTTCCTGCGGGCGCTGGCGGGCATGACCGCGGCGGCGGCGGCCATCGACGAGGTCGACGAGCGCGACCGGTGCGCCCTCTTCCTGCGCCAGCTCGACCCGACCTGGCCGCCGGCGGGTCCGCTGCGCTGATGGGCCCCCGGCGCCGGGCGCTCGCGCTCGCTGGTGTCGTGTCGCTACTG
>JACDCH010000511.1 GCA_013694495.1 Acidimicrobiia bacterium
CGCTAGGGCATCTGCCACGATTGGCCGCGGTGGTCCCCGCCCCGCTGCTGCCGCACCTCCGCCGAGCCCGCGATCTCGCCGACCGGCACTACGGCGAGCCGCTCGACCTCGACGCGCTCGCCGGTGCCGCGCACGTGTCGAAGTACCACTTCGCCCGGTGCTTCGCCGAGACCTACGGCGAGCCGCCGATGCGCTACCTGTCGCGGCGGCGCATCGAGCGGGCGCAGGACCTCCTCCGGTCCGCCAACCTGACCGTCAGCGAGATCTGCATGCTCGTCGGCTTCTCCAGCCTCGGCTCGTTCTCGGCGCGCTTCCGAGAGGTCGTCGGCGAGTCACCGACGCAGTACCGCGACCGGTGGGCGCACCTCGGTGGCCCCCACATCCCCGGCTGCTTCCTCTTCATGCGCGGCATCGACTCCTGGCCCGCGCCGGCCGCCGAAGATGAGCAAGCCGGGAGAAGCGTTCCGCCGGGCTGACTCGTACGGTGCGGTCATGATCACAAACGTCTCGCTCGCCACCGTCTGGGTCACCGACCAGAACGCCGCCAAGGCGTTCTACATCGACACGCTCGGGTTCGAGGAGGGCACCGACGTCACGCTCGGCGACGGCTACCGCTGGCTGACCGTGTGCCACCCCGACCACCCCGAGATGCAGCTCACGCTCATGAAGCCGGGCCCGCCCCTCGACGAGGAGGCCGCCGAGCTGTTCCGCCGAATGCTGGCGAAGGGATCGATGCACGCCGTCGGTCTCGCCACCGACGACTGCCGCAAGACCCACGAGGAGCTCGTGGCCAAGGGCGTCGAGTTCATCCAGGACCCCGCCGACCGCCCCTACGGCGTGGAGGCCATCATCCGCGACAACTCGGGGAACTGGCTCGTGCTGGTCGAGCCCAAGCCGTTCACCGGCGCCGACTTCCCCCACGCCGGGTCGTAGTCCCGTCCCGTCAGCCCGCCGTCTGATCCGCGGTGGCGCCGGGGTGGAGGGAGGCCCGGAAGCGGGCGAGCCAGGCGTCGGCGGTGGCGACGGGGTCGGGCCACGGGAACGTCGGGTTGCCGAAGGGCAGGTCGACCAGGCCGTGCATCGTCGCCCAGATCTCGGTGGCCACAGCAAAGGCGTCGACGGTGGCGCCGTCGGGGCTCGTGTCGAGGCAGGCCTGCACGAGGCCGACGAGGGTGCCGAAGGCGGTGCGGCCCGACTCCCGCAGGAAGTCCGACGGCTCGCGTCCGCAGGGCAGGCCGACGCCGCCGAAGAGGATGCGGTAGTGGGCGGGCCGGTCGGCCGCGAACTGCAGGTAGGCCCGCCCGGCGGCGCGGAGGCGCTCGAAGGGGTCGTCGCCACCGGCGGTGCTGGCGGCCACGAGCACGGCGTCGAACTCGGCGAACTCGACCTCGGCGACGGCCACCAGCAGCGAGGGCTTGTCCGGGAAGTGGCGGTAGATCGACGGCGCTGAGATCCCGATCTCGGCGGCCAGGCCCCGCAGCGTCAGCAGCTCGACGTCGCCCAGCTCGACCAGCAGCCGGCTCGCGGTCTCGAGGAGCTCCTCACGCAGCAGCGTCCCCTGGCCTCGCTTGTTCCTCGTCCGTGTGGCCGAAGTCACCCCTCACCTCCTTGTCCCAGCTTAGTGGACAGCGTATAGATACGACGTTCGCTTACACGCGTTCGCGCATCGTCCCCCCGGAGGTCCAATCCCGTGTTCGTCCGTCTCGGCACCTCGACCGTCCGCCACCGCAAGGTGATCCTCGCCCTCACCGCGCTGTTCCTGGTGGTGGCCGGCGTGGTCGGGGGCGGCGTCTTCGACAAGCTCAAGTCCGGCGGCTTCGAGGACCCGGCGGCCGAGAGCGCCCGGGCCGCCGACGTGCTGGCCGACCGCTTCGGCGCCGGCGACCCCGACATCGTGCTGCTGCTCACCGCTCCGGCCCCGGCCACCGTCGACGACCCCGCCGTGGCCGCCACCGGCACCGCCCTCACCGCCGAGCTCGTTGCGGATCCCCGGGTCACCCAGGCCGTCTCCTACTGGTCGCTCGGCTCGCCGCCGCCGCTGCGCAGCGAGGGCGCGAACCGCGCCCTCGTGCTCGTGCGGGTGGCGGGCGAGGAGGAGGACAAGGGCGACAACGTCGACGCGCTGCTCGAGCAGTACGAGGGCGACTTCGACGGCGTCGAGGTGGCCGTCGGCGGCCGGGAAGCGGTGTTCGCCGAGGTCGGCGAGACCATCGAGGGCGACCTGGCCGCGGCCGAGTCGATCGCGGTCCCCATCACCCTGCTCCTGCTCGTGGTCGTGTTCGGGAGCCTCGTCGCCGGCCTGCTGCCCCTGGCCGTCGGCGTGGTGGCGGTGCTCGGCACCTTCCTCACGCTCATCCTGCTGACCTCGTTCACCGACGTCTCGATCTTCTCGATCAACCTCACGACCGCCATGGGCCTGGGCCTGGCCATCGACTACAGCCTCTTCATCGTCTCCCGCTTCCGCGAGGAGCTGGGCAACGGCCGCAGCGTCGAGGCGGCCGTCATCCGCACCGTCGACACGGCCGGACGCACGGTTGCCTTCAGCGCGCTGACCGTTGCGGTGTCGCTGGCCGCGCTGCTCGTGTTCCCTCTGTACTTCCTGCGCTCGTTCGCCTACGCCGGCATCGCCGTCGTGGTGCTCGCCGCCGTCGCGTCGGTGGTCAGCCTCCCCGCGCTGCTGGCCGCGCTCGGTCCCCGGGTGGACTCGCTGTCGTTCCGGCGTCGCCGGGGCGCCGCCGCACCGGTCAAGGCCGAGGAGGACGGGGCCTGGCACCGCATCGCCACGTGGGTGATGCGCCGCCCCATCGGCGTGGCCACGGCCGTGATCGCGGTGCTGGTGTTCCTCGGGCTGCCGTTCCTGCGGGTCGGCTTCGGCCTCCCCGACGACCGCGTGCTGCCCGAGGGTGCCCCCGGGCGCGTGGTGTCCGAGGTGCTGCGCACGGAGTTCGCGTCGAACGAGTCCGCTGCGCTCGGCGTCGTCCTCTCCGGTGTGGCCGCACCGAGCGACGTCGCCACCTACGCCACCGCGCTGTCCGCCGTCGACGGCGTGGCCCGGGTCGACGCCGGCGCTGGCAGCTTCATCGACGGCGTCCAGGTGATCGGCCCGAACGCGGCGTCAGCCCGGTTCCCGGCCGAGGGGGCCGACACGTGGCTGTCGGTGGTGCCTGCCGTCGAGCCCGTCTCGCCCGAGGGCGAAGCGCTGGTGCACGCGCTGCGGGCCGTCGACGCCCCGTTCGACGTGCTGGTCGGCGGGTCGTCGGCCCAGCTCGTCGACTCGAAGGCCGCCATCTTCGGGCTCGCCCCGCTGGCCGGCCTGTGGATCGCGGCGTCGACGTTCGTGCTGCTGTTCCTCGTGTTCGGGAGCGTGCTCGTGCCGCTCAAGGCGATCGTGCTGAACCTGCTCAGCCTTACGGCCACGTTCGGGGCGATGGTGTGGGTGTTCCAGGACGGCAACGGGTCGGGCTTCCTCGACTTCACCGCCACCGGCACGCTCGACACGACCACGCCGATCCTGATGTTCTGCATCGCCTTCGGCCTGTCGATGGACTACGAGGTGTTCCTGCTCTCCCGCATCAAGGAGGAGCACGACCGGACCGGCGACAACACCGCCTCCGTGGCCCTCGGCCTCGAACGCACCGGCCGCATCGTGACCGCCGCCGCCGCCCTGCTGTCGGTCACGTTCCTCGCCTTCGGCACCTCGGGCATCAGCTTCATCAAGCTGTTCGGCCTCGGCCTCGCCCTCGCCGTCGTCATGGACGCCACCGTCGTGCGAGGGCTGCTGGTGCCGGCGTTCATGCGCCTCGCCGGCGAGGCCAACTGGTGGGCGCCCTCGTGGATGCGCCGCCTCCACGACCGCATCGGCTTCGACGAGTCCGGCCCGAGCGACGACCCCGTCGCCGCAGACGAACCCGTCGACCCCGACGGCCTCGGCGACCCCCGCCCCGACACTCGCATCTCTGAGCTCGTCTGACTGCGGCCGGCGGCTCACATCGGCGACACCTCGTCCAGCCCTCGGTGACGGGCGCGATGCTGGCGGCGATGGACTTCGACGACTCGCCCGCGGAGGCGGCCTTCCGCGCCGAGGTCCGAACCTGGCTCGACGAGAACGCCGAGCCGCGCGTCGAGGCCGACGTACGGCTCTCGCCGATGGCGTCGTTCGGCGACCAGGCGGAGGCCATCGCCGCGGCGCGGGTGTGGCAGGCCCGGCTGGCGGAAGCCAGGTGGACCGGCGTGCACTGGCCCGCCGAGCACGGCGGCCGGGGCGCGTCGCTGGCGGAGGCGCTCGTGCTCGCCGAGGAGATCCGCCGCTACGACGTGCCCGGCGGCGTGTTCGGCATCGGCATCGCCATGATCGGCCCGACGCTCATCGCCCACGGCACGCCCGAGCAGCAGGCTCGCTACCTCGGGCCGCTGCTGCGGGGCGAGGAGATCTGGTGCCAGCTCTGGTCCGAGCCCGACGCCGGGTCCGACCTCGCCAACCTGCGGAGCCGGGCCGTTCGCGACGGCGACGAGTTCGTGCTCGACGGCCAGAAGGTGTGGACCAGCGGCGCGCACTACGCCCGGTTCGGGCTGGGCATCTTCCGCACCGACCCCGACGTTCCGAAGCACAAGGGCATCTCGTGCTTCGTCGTTGACCTGGCCGCACCCGGCGTCACGATCCGCCCGCTGCGCCAGATCAACGGTGAGGCGCACTTCAACGAGGTGTACTTCGACAGCGCACGGATCCCGGCCGCGAACCTCGTCGGCGAGTTGCACGACGGCTGGCGCGTCGCCCGCACGACGCTGATGAACGAACGGTTCGCGGCGGGAACGATGGATTCGTCGGGCTTCGCGTTCGCGGCGCTGGCGCGCCTCGCCCGCGCCGCGGAGCGCGACGCGGATCCCGTCGTGCGGCAGGCCCTGGCGCGGCTCCACTCGATCGGCCGGGTCACCGACCTCACGAACGCCAGGGTGCGCAGCGCGATCGCCAACGACGGCATCCCGGGCGCGGAAGGGTCGATCCTCAAGCTCGCCCTGGCCGACCTCGGTACGGCGGTGGCCGACGCCGGCGTCGCCATGCTCGGGCCCGGCGGGCTGCTCACCGGGGCGGGCGCCCCCGACGCCGGCCGCTGGTCCGAAGCGGCGATGGGCGCGTTCGCGATGCACATCGGTGGGGGCACCGACGCGATCCAGCGCAACATCATCGGCGAGAGGGTTCTCGGCCTCCCCCGCGAGCCGAGCACCGACCGCAACGTCCCCTTCCGGACCCTCCCCTCCTGACAGGATCGGAGGACGGTTACCGTGGCGCGATGACGACGCTCGGCGCCCGATCCGACGAGCAGGTGCGCCGCGACGACCGCGAGCACGTGTTCCACTCCTGGTCCGCCCAGGGGCTCATCGACCCCCTGCCGATCGCCGGCGCCGAGGGGTGCTGGTTCTGGGACTACGACGGCAACCGCTACCTCGACTTCTCCTCGCAGCTCGTCAACGCCAACATCGGGCACCAGCACCCCAAGGTCGTGGCCGCCATCCAGGAGCAGGCCGGCCGGCTGTGCACGGTCGCCCCCACGTTCGCCAACGACAAGCGGGGCGAGGCGGCCCGGCTGATCGCCGAGGTCGCCCCCGGCGACCTGAACCGCGTCTTCTTCACGAACGGCGGAGCCGAGGCCACCGAGAACGCCATCCGCATGGCCCGCCTGCACACCGCTCGGCACAAGGTGCTGGCCGCCTACCGCAGCTACCACGGCTCGACGTCGGGCTCGATCACGCTCACCGGCGACCCCCGGCGTTGGGCCTCCGACCAGTGGGCGCTGCCCGGCGTCGTCCACTTCTTCGGGCCCTACCCGTACCGGTCGGCGTTCGGCGCCACCACCGAGGCCGACGAGGGCGCCGCCGCCCTGCGCCACCTCGAGGAGGTCGTGCTGCTCGAGGGGTCGGCCACGATCGCGGCGATCATCCTCGAGACCGTCGTCGGCACGAACGGGATCCTCGTCCCCCCCGACGGCTACCTCGCCGGGGTCCGCGAGCTCTGCGACCGCCACGGCATCGTGCTCATCGCCGACGAGGTCATGGCCGGGTTCGGCCGCTGCGGCGAGTGGTTCGCCGTCGACCACTGGGGGATCACCCCCGACCTCATCGCCTTCGCCAAGGGCGTGAACTCGGGCTACGTACCGCTCGGCGGCGTGCTCATCAACGACGCCATCGCCGAGACCTTCCGCGAGCGGGCCTACCCCGGCGGCCTCACGTACTCGGGCCACCCGTTGGCCTGCGCCAGCGCAGTGGCGTCGATCACGGCGTTCAAGGAGGAGGGCCTCATCGAGCACGCCCGCCACCTCGGCACCGACGTCATCGGCCCCGCGTTGCGGGCGCTGGCCGAGCGCCACCCGTCGGTCGGCGAGGTGCGCGGCCTCGGCTGCTTCTGGGCCATCGAGCTCGTGAAGGACAAGGTCACCCGCGAGCCCCTCGTGCCCTACAACGCGGCCGGTCCCGCCGCCGCCCCGATGGCCGAGCTGGCCGCCGCCTGCAAGGCCGGCGGCGTGTGGCCCTTCACCCACTTCAACCGCATGCACGTCGTCCCGCCCATCGTCATCTCCGACGACGAGGTCCGCCAAGGCATCGCCGTCCTCGACGACGCCCTCGCCGTCGCCGACGCCCACACCACCTCCGCCTGACCCCCGCCCCACCATCGATCACGAATTGGGTGTAGCTACGTCGACATATTCGACGCTGCTACAC
>JACDCH010000517.1 GCA_013694495.1 Acidimicrobiia bacterium
GACATCGGCCGCAGGGCGACGAAGTCGGCCGAGGACCGCAACAGTCCGAGCGGAGCGAGGGCACAACAACTCGCCGGAACGGAGCGAAGCGAGTGACGGCGAAACTTCAGATGATCAGGTGCACGTCGCCGAACTCGTGCCAGAGGTACCGCTCGGCGAGCGCCGCCTGGTAGGAGCGCTCGAGCAGCGGCCGACCGGCCACGGCCTCGAGCATGAGGAGGTGCGACGCCTCGGGCTCGTGCCAGCCCGTGAGAAGGCCGTCGACGACCCGCACGCCCCGCTCGGGCGTGATGACGAGGTCGGTCCACCCGTCGTAGGAGGCGACGGTGCCGTCGTCGGTCGCTGCCGATTCGAGGGCGCGGACCACGGTGGTGCCGACGGCCACGACCCGCCCGCCGCGGGCGCGGGCGGCGTTGACCGCGACGGCGCTGGCCGCCGGCACCCGCACGTGCTCGGGGTAGGGCAGCTCGTCGGCCTCCAACGAGGCGACGCCGGTGTGGAGCACGACGGGCACGACGCCGACCCCCTTGGCCACGAGGCGGGTGATCACCTCGGCGGTGAAGGGCCGGCCCGCGCTCGGCATCTCGGCGCTGCCGGGCTCGGTGGCATAGACGTTCTGGTAGGCGCTCGCCGGCCAGGGCCGGTCGACGTAGCCGTAGCGGATGGGGCGGCCGTGGACGGCCAGGTAGGTCAGGACGGGCTGAGGCAGGTCGAGGGCGGCCACCCAGAGCCGGCGGCTACCGAGGTGCGGTACCTGCAGCGCGACGGTCGCACCGCCCGCCAGCATTATCGGCGACACGGGCGGCGGGCCCGACCAGCGGGCCGTGGCCCGACCGTCGACGGCGCGGGGCTCCACCACCCAACGGCCGTCGTCGAGCTGGGTCGAGAGGTGGACGACGAGCGAGCGGCCCGCAGCGTCGACCCCGTCGACGGCGGCGGCGAGGGTGCCGGACGTGTTCACGACCACGAGGTCGCCGGGGTCGAGGAACGACGGCAGGAGGGCGAAGGTCGAGTGCGCGAGCCGACCGTCGCGACGGGCGACGAGCATGCGCACGGCGTCGCGGGTGAGGCCGCGCGCCTCGGCCGGCTCCCTGGCCTCGAGGTCGGACGGCAGGTCGAAGGCCAGCCGGTCGCCGGCGGCGTCGACCGCGGCGGGCCGGGCCGGTGAGGCGGCCACGGCGCTCATCGCCGGGCCTCGGCCGGCAGGTCGGCGGCGCGGTAGCGGCCGCTCGGTGGGGCGTCACGCAGCAGGACGAGCAGCGCGGGCACGACGGCCTCGGGCTCGGGTCGGTCGGAGATGTCCTCGCCCGGGAAGGCCTCCTGGTGCATCTGCGTGCGCATGTCGCCGGGGTCGAAGCGGTACACGCGCAGGTCAGGGTGCTCGGCGGCCAGGACGTTGCCGAGCTGGTCGAGCGCCGCCTTCGACGCCCCGTACCCGCCCCAGCCCTCATAACCCTCGACGGCGGCGTCGGAGGTGACGTCGACCACGACCCCGTTGCTGCGCTGCAGCAGCGGGAGGGCCAGCTGGATCAGCCCGAGCGGTCCGACCACGTTCACGTCGAGCACGTGGCGCAGCACGTCGAGGGGGTAGTCGGCCAGCGCCGGCAGCGGCGACGGGCCGAGCATGCTGGCGTTGTTGACGAGCAGGTCGAGGCCGCCGAGCTCCTCGGCGGCCCGGACGAGGGCGGTGCGGTGGCCGGCGTCGGCCACGTCGCCGGCAACGGCCCGAACGGTGGTGCCCGCCCGGGACAGCTGCGCAGCGGCGGCGTCGAGGTCGGCGCGGTTGCGGGCGTCGACGACGAGGTCCCAACCTTTGTCGGCGAGGGCGGCGGCGAGGGCCCGTCCGAAACCTCGCGATCCTCCGGTGATCAAGGCGGTCGGCATGGTGTGCTCCTTCTCTGGGATGAGGAGAAACATAACGTAAGCTAACTCTTGCGTAAATAGGCCGTGCCGGATGTCACCCGCAACGGAGGGGCCGGCGTGGCCGCCGGGGTCAGGACGGGTCGGGAATCCCGGATTCGTCGGCGGCCAGCGTCGTCGT
>JACDCH010000551.1 GCA_013694495.1 Acidimicrobiia bacterium
GAGGCGGGCGGGAGCGGCAGGGCTTCGAGCACGCGGCTCACGAGCGCCTCGGGCGGGAGCCCCACCGCCGCGAACCAGTCCCAGATCCGCCGGTCCTCGGCCGAGGGCAGCAGCCACGCCTCGGCCGTCGGCACCGAGCGACCGGCCCGGCCGACCTGCTGGTAGTAGGCGATCGGCGAGGGCGGGGCGCCGAGGTGGACGACGAAGGAGACGTCGGGCTTGTCGACGCCCATCCCCAGCGCGCTCGTGGCCACCAGCGCCTTGACCTCGTTGGCCTTGAACGCCGCCTCCAGCGCGGTTCGCTGCTCGGTGGGGGTCGCCGACGAGTACGCCACCGCGTCGATGCCCTGCGTCGCGAGGAACGCGGCGACCTCGTTCGTCTGCGCGACCGTGAGGCAGTAGACGATGCCGGTGCCGGCCATCGCGGGCAGGCGCTGCGCCACCCACGCCAGCCGCTCGGCCTGGCTCGGCAGGGCGATGACGCCGAGGTGGAGCGACTCCCGGTCGAGCGGGCCCCGGAGCACGAGCACGCCATCGCCCAGCTGTTCGGCCACGTCTTCGCACACCCGCTCGTTGGCCGTGGCCGTGGTGGCGAGCACCGGCGCGCCGGGGGCGAGCGAGGCGATGGCGTCGCGGATGCGGCGGTAGTCGGGGCGGAAGTCGTGGCCCCAGTCGCTGATGCAGTGGGCCTCGTCGATGACGAGCAGCCCGAGCCGGCCGGCCAGGTCGGGCAGCACCGCCCGCACGAAGCGGGCGTTGTTGAGCCGCTCGGGCGAGATGCAGAGCAGGTCGATCTCGCCGGCGAGGAGCGCAGCCTCGATCTCGGCCCAGTCGTCGAGGTTCGTCGAGTTCACGGTGGCCGAGCGCACGCCCATGTGGGCGGCGGCCGCGACCTGGTCGCGCATGAGGGCGAGGAGGGGCGACACCACCAGCGTCGGCCCCCCACCGGCGTCGCGCAGGAGGCGGGTGGCGATGAAGTAGATGGCCGACTTGCCGAAGCCGGTGCGCTCCACGACCAGCGCCCGGCGTCCCTCGCCGACGACGGCTTCGATGGCCGCCAGCTGGTCGGGGCGGAGCCGGGCGGCCGGACCGGCGAGCTCCTCGAGCAGCTCCTGGGCTCGCTCGGCGAGGCCGGCGGCGACCGGGCTCACCGCCATCGCGGCGGGACGGGTGCGTGCTCGGCGACCGAGTACGCCCACCGCTGGTGTGCCACGACGAACCAGTCGAGCAGATCGGTGCCCCGGCGGCGGCCAGGGGCTGAAGACGGTGGCCGGAGGGTGCCAGCAGGACCGAACGGTCATGTACGCACCCTCCGGTCGTGCCGCGCCCGATCGAACGTCCGCTCGCCCGTTGCGCGTGCGGGGAACCGCCCCCCAGGCGGACAACTGCACGCAGGACGGGTTGGCGCACGCGGGTCGAGGCACGGCAGACGTTCCGTCGACCAGTGGCGCCAGGTCGAGGAGTGGGTCCGGACGTCCTACACGCTCGTGGCCCCGAAGAAGCTGGCCAAGGTCGTGCTCGCCGAGGACGCTGCGGGTTAGGAACCGAGCGGCGCGCTGGCCGGCGCTGTCCAGTCGCCGGCGAGCGTGACCGTGGTCCGCCCGGCGAGGTCGCGGGAGCTGCTGCCCGTTGCGAGCTCGAACTCGCCGGCCTCGGCGTGCCAGCACCCGAGCTGCTCGTCCCAGAACGCGAACGCCCGGGGCGGGAGCTCCAGGCGGACGGTCCGTCGCTCGCCGGCCGCCAGCGCGACCTTGGTGAAGGCCCGCAGCTCCCGGGGCGCCCTGCGGACCGACGCCTGCACGTCGCCGACGTAGAGCTGCACCACCTGCGTGCCGGGCCGGTCGCCGGTGTTGGCCACCTCGACGTCGACCTCGACGCAGGCCCCGGGCTCGACGGTCGGTCCGTCGACCACGACCGGCGGGCCCACCGACCACGATGTGTACGACAGCCCGTGGCCGAACGGGAACGCCGGAGCGATGTCGCGGGCGTCGTACCAGCGGTGGCCACAGAACACGCCTTCCTGGTAGCGGAGGTGGCCGGGGTCGGGCGGCACGTCGAGAAAGGCGGGCGTGTCCTCGAGCCGCACCGGCATCGTGCACGGCAGGTGGCCGCCGGGATCGGCGACGCCGAACAGCACGTCGGCCACGGCCCGGCCGCCCTCCTGCCCCGGGTACCACGCCCACAGCACCGCCGGCACGGCCCCGGCCCACGAGAGGTCGACGGGCGAACCGGCCAGCACCACCACCACCGTGCGGGGCTGCGCGGCGGCGACGGCTCGCACGAGCTCCACCTGTCGGCCCGGCAGCGACAGGTCGGAGCGGTCGCGGCCCTCTGTCTCCCACTCGGCGTCGAGGCCGACGACCACCACGGCGGCATCCGCCGCCGCTGCCGCCGCCACGGCTCGGTCGAACGCGTCGTCGGGCAGCGGCGGTGCGCACCGCAGCTCGAGCGACACCCGCAGGCTCGGGTCCGACGGCGTGGTCGCTTCGACCTTGAGCTCGACGGGCACCCCGGCGGCCAGCTCGACGGTGCCGTCGTCGGACGCGGTCGCCACCGGCTCCCCGGCGACGAGCAGCTGGGCCTCGGCGTTGGTGCGGATGGCGAAGCGGTGGGGCCCCGAGCGCGTCGGCGTGAACATCGCCGCCGCCCGCAACGACCAACCCTCGGTGGTCTCGCCCGGCGCCGGCGACGCGAAGAACACGACCCGGAACTCGCGGGGTCGCACCCGCCGGCGGATGGCGCCGTCGGCGTCGACGATGTCGACGGCGACGCCGGCTGACCCGCTGACCCCCCGGAGGTGCCGGCCGTCGATGGCGGGGGGGCCCCGGCCGGCGTCGCACCCCTCCTCGACGACCACGCCGTCGCCGAGCCGGTCGCGGAGGCCGTCGGCCATGGTGGCGACGTCGGTCGGCGTGACCCGGGCGCTGCCGCCGCCCTGGATGACCTCGCGGTCACCGTTCGGGCCGATGACGGCGACGCGCGCCACGTCGTCGCCGAACGGCAGCGCGCCGCC
>JACDCH010000590.1 GCA_013694495.1 Acidimicrobiia bacterium
ACCGACACCTCTGCGCTGCCGGCCGTCGACCCGAACCGCCGGGCCCTGATCGTCCACACGAGCGGGACCACGGGGCGGCCCAAAGGCGCGGTGCACACGCACCGCAGCGTGACAGCGATGGTCGACGGCCTGCTCGACGCCTGGGCCTGGACGGCCGCGGACCGCACCGTTCTCGTGCTGCCGCTGCACCACGTCCACGGGATCGTCAACGTCGTGCTCTGCGCGATGGCGGCCGGTGCGACGTTGGAGGCTCCGGGCGGGTTCGAAGCCGACGCGGTGTGGGACCGCCTCGCCTCCGGCGACGTCACGATCTTCATGGCGGTGCCCACGGTCTACGCCCGCCTCGTCGAGGCCCACGACGGGGCCGACGAGCCCCGGCGGGCCGCCTGGTCGCGCGGCGCCCGGTCGGCCCGCCTGATGGTGTCGGGCTCGGCCGCCCTGCCGGTGTCGACGCTCGCCCGGTGGCAGGAGCTCACCGGGCAGGTCCTGCTCGAGCGGTACGGGATGACCGAGATCGGCATGGCGCTCTCCAACACCCTGTCCCGTCGGGTGCCGGGCCACGTCGGCGAGCCCCTGCCCGGCGTCGAGGTCCGGATCGTCGACGAGGGCGGGGCTCCGGTGCCCGAGGGCGCGCCGGGTGAGCTGCTCGTGCGCGGGCCGCAGGTGTTCCTGGAGTACTGGGGCCGACCCCGGGAGACGGAGGAGGCCTTCGACGACGACGACGGCGACGGCGACGGCTGGTTCCGCACCGGCGACGTCGCGGTCCGCGACGAGGGCGGCTACCGGCTACTCGGGCGGTCGTCGGTCGACATCATCAAGAGCGGCGGCGAGAAGGTGTCGGCGCTCGAGATCGAGGAGGCCTACCGGACTCACCCGTCGGTGGCCGACTGCGCGGTCGTCGGCGTGCCCGACGCGGTCTGGGGCCAGCGGGTGTGCGCCGCCGTGCAGCGCACTGCCGGCGGCGGTGCATCAGCGGAAGAGCTGCGGGCCTGGGGCAAGGAACGCCTGGCGCCCGCCAAGGTGCCGGCCCGCTTCGTCTTCGTCGACGCCCTGCCCCGCAACGCCCTCGGCAAGGTCGTGAAGGCCGACGTCGTTCCCCTGTTCGAGAACTGACCCAGGTCGGGTCAGCGCTCGGGTCGACGCACCACCACCAGCGCGACGTCGTCGTCGGTGCGGCCACCGGCGCCGGGGTCGCGCAGCCCGAGCAGCGCGTCGGCGAGCGCATCGAGCCCGGCGGCGGGGTCGACCTCGGTCAGCCGCGCGGAGAGCCGCTCGATCCCGTCGGTGATGGACTCCCGGCGGCGCTCGATCAGCCCGTCGGTGTAGGCGACGAGGACGTCGCCGGGCCCGAGGTGCTCGACGGCCACCGACGAGGTGCGTACGTCGCGCACCCCGAGCAGGGACTGCTGCGCGGCGTCGAGGGCGACGACGCCACCATCCCGCCGGCGTACGAGGGCCCACGGGTGGCCGGCGCTGCTGTAGCGCAGCGACCACGACGCGGTGTCGACCTCGAACAGCGCGACGCTGGCCACGATCGTGCTGGCGTCGCCGAGCATCGCCTCGACCCTCTCGATGATCGTCTCGAGCGGCTCGCCGGCGCGGACGAGGCCGCCCACCAGCGTGCGCAGCTGGCTCATCGCCGTGACCGCCAGCACCCCGTGACCGGTGACGTCGCCGACGACGAACGTGACGGCTGCGCCGCCGGTGTCGACGACGTCGTACCAGTCGCCGCCGATGCCGATGAGACGCTCGGCCGGGACGTAGCGGGTCACCACCTCGACGCCGGCCGGGACGGAGACGGCGCCGAGCACGTCGCGCTGGAGATCGACCACGAGCTGGTGCTCAGTGTCGTAGAGGTCGGCCCGCTCGAGCGTCTGGCCCACGACCTCGCCGAGCGTGTCGAGGCGGGCGAGCATGGCGTCGTCGAACGTCGTCGGACCGGGCCAGCCCACCGAGAGGACCCCGAGCGGCTGGTCCTCGGCGTTGCGGACGACGACCTGGGCGACGGAGCCGATCCCGACCTGGTCGAGGACGGGCCCGAGGTCCGGGTAGCGGTCGAGGATCTCCTGGCGGTCGGCGAGCGTGTCGGTGCGATCGCCGAGGTAGGCATCGACCGCGGGGAGGCGCCGGTCGTAGGAGAGGCGGCGGTACTCCTGATCGAGGCCGTCGGGCAGCTCGGCCACGAGGTTCTCGAGCTCGCGCCGTGCGTCGTTGGCCACCGACAACGCCACGTAGGTCGCGCCCAGGACGGGCGGCGCGTGCTCGGCGATCGCCGCCGCCACCCGGGGCCGGGACACCGCGGCGGCCAGGGCGGCCGCCAGACGACCGAGCGAGCGGTCGTCGC
>JACDCH010000595.1 GCA_013694495.1 Acidimicrobiia bacterium
CAGCAGCACCGCCGGCTCGTCGATCGGGCCGCGCTTGGCGCGGGCCTCCTCGGTGGGCAGCGTCCAGGGCTCGGGCCGGCTGCGCTCCTGGCGGCGGCGGCGCTTGCCCATGGTCCAACCCTATGCCTGGGTGTGACCGTGGATCGGCTCCTCAGCTCAGGCCGTGCGGCGGAACAACGCTTCGCGACGCGCCTGTCGACCGCCGGAGGCGCTGGGGGTCTGGGGGCGGAGCCTCCAGGCATCGGCCGCAGGGCGACGAAGTCCGCCGAGGACCGGAACGACCGAGCGCAGCGAGGGCTTCAAAACTCGCCGGAACGGAGCGAAGCGAGTGACGGCGAAGAACTCAGGTGGGTTCGATCTCCACCGCGATGACGGTGGCGAGGTCGTCGACC
Organism: Acidimicrobiia bacterium; assembly: GCA_013694495.1. GTDB lineage: Bacteria > Actinomycetota > Acidimicrobiia > Acidimicrobiales > JACDCH01 > JACDCH01. Next base: position 393 of record JACDCH010000595.1, read on the forward strand.
AGGTTCGCCGGGACGTCGATGGTCAGCTCGCCGGGAGGGTCGGCGAGGAGGAGCTCGTCGAGGATCGCGGCCCGGCTGCGGTGGGCGAGCGGTGTGCCGGTGGTGAGGTCCGACACGCTGCGGATGCGGCGGATGGGCAGGCCTCGCACCGACACCGAGTCGTAGGGGCGGGACAGGAGGTGCAGGAAGAGGGTGTCGCCGTCGCGCGTGCTCGGTCCGTAGAACTGCCACGACTCGAGCCCCGCCGTCGTGCCCCGGATGGCGCTCCCGTTGCGGTCCATCCAGCCGGCCAGGAGCTCGAGCCGCTCGACCTGCTGGGCCGGGAGCGAACCGTCGCCCGTCGGGCTGACGTTGAGCAGCAGGTTCCCGCCCCGGCCGGCCGTCTCGGCGAGGGTGTGGACGAGCTCCCGACCGGACTTCCACTCGGTGTCGGTGGGCACCCAGCCCCACGAGCGGTTCATCGTCATGTACGTCTCCCACCGGTTGTCCGGGGCCGCGGGCGGCACGAACTGCTCGGGGGTCTCGAAGCCGCCCGTGCCCGGGAGGCGGTCGTTCACGAGGGTGTCGGGCTGGATCGATCGGATGAGCTCCCGCGGCTCGTCGGACCTCCACTCCGGGGCGGAGCGCTCCCAGCCGCCGTCGAACAGAGCACGTCAATGGGTCCGTAGCCCGTGAGGAGCTCCCGCAGCTGCACCCTGCGTCGCCCATGAGCGGGACCGTACCGGGGGAAGCGGCGGGCGCCGGGCGGCTAGCGTCGCGCCAGCACCTCGCGGGTGTAGCTCAATGGCAGAGCGCTCGCTTCCCAAGCCAGATACGGGGGTTCGATTCCCCTCACCCGCTCCACTCGCCGCTTCGCCGTCGCAGCCTCGTCGCGTCAGCAGCCGTCGCCGGCGAGCACCACAGCTTCGGGATCGGCGCTGAGCAGGCGGGCGACGAGGGCGAGGCGGTGCACGGCGACGGGCGCCGCCGCCTCACCCAGCGGCACGACCGTCGCGCACGGCCTGGCCGACGAGGAAGATGTCGTTCCAGCCCGTGAGCCGGGGGTCGCCGCCGGCCAGCGAGCGGGCGGCGGCCGCGTACGCCAGTCGTCGAGCCGGGGGATCCCCCACGCTCCGGCGCGCGGCCAGAAGCTCGCCGGAACGGAGCGAAGCGAGTGACGGCGAAGAACTCAGGACCCAGTCGTCGCCGCCACGGCGGCGGCGAAGTGCTCGGCCCGCTCGCGGTAGTCGCGGTAGGGGCCGTAGCTGGGCGCGGCGGGGGAGAGGAGCACGACGCCCCCACCCGCGGCCCGGCACCACCGCTCGGCGAAGGCGACCGCAGTGGTCATGTCCGCGGCGTCCTCCGTCCCGACGTCGAGGGCCCGGGCGAGCACGCCGATCCGCTCGCCGCCGGGCGGGAGCGTGACCAGCACCGTCGGCTGCCCGCGGGCGGACAGGTGCTCGGCAAGGGGGCCGTAGTCGATGCCCCGGTCCTGGCCGCCGGCGAGCAGCGCAACCGGGCGCCCGGCGAACACGTCGAGGGCGGCGACGGTGGGCAGGACGTTCGTCGACAGGCTGTCGTCGACGAACTCCACGCCGTGGTGCGCGGCGATGGTGGTGAGCCGGCTCGGGAGCGGCTCGTAGCCGGGCGCCGCGGTCAGCAGCCGGGCCGGGTCGTCGGCGCCGTCGACGCCGATGGCGGCGAGGCAGGCCGCCGCGATGCGGGCGTTGGCCCGGTTGTGGTCGCCGCGGAGCGCGAGCGCCTCGGTCCACGCCTCGGGTGCACCGGCCCCGATCCACGCCAGCCCCGGCGGGGCCATCGGGCCGAGGCGGTCGACGAGGCGGTCGTCGT
>JACDCH010000606.1 GCA_013694495.1 Acidimicrobiia bacterium
GGCGGCGCCGGCCGCCCGCAAGGCCACGGCCACGGCCAAGAAGTCGGCACCGGCCAGGAAGGCCACGCCCGCCAAGAAGGCCACGCCCGCCAAGAAGGCTGCCAAGCGTCGCTGACGCTCGTCGTCCGGTCCGCACACGCGGCCGCCCGGTCGGTCAGGCCAGCTTCGAGACGAGCACGTGGACGGCGCGGCCGTCCGTGAGCTCCATGCGGTGCGCGTCGGCCGGGTGGTGGTGCCCGTCCTCGGGCACGAAGATCTCGGTGGCGAGCACCTCGGCCTCGATGAACGTCCGGTGCGCCGCGATCGCGGCGCGGACGTCGTCGTGGTGGGTGTGCAGCACCACCCTGACCCGGTCGGACACGTCGAGGCCCTCGGTCTTGCGGGCCTCGTTGATGCCCCGCATCAGGTCGCGGGCGACGCCCTCGGCCTCGAGCGCGGGGGTGACGGCCGTGTCGAGGCTCACGACGAGGTCGGTGCCCGGCACCACCCGCGTGGCGGCGTCGCCGCCCTGCAGCACGAGCTCGTACTCGTCGGCGGCGAGCTGGCGGCCGGCGATGAGCACGCCGTCGTCGCCGACCTCGTAGTCGCCCTCCTTCGCCGCCCGCACCACCTTCTGCATGTCGGCGCCGACGCGGGGCCCGAGGACCGAGGGGATGAGCTTGAGGACGCGCGTCGCCGTGGTCTCGGTGGTGAGCTCGACGGCCTTCACGTTGACCTCGTCGGCGATGAGGTCGACGAACGGGCGCAGCACCTCGGCCGACGGGGACGAGACGGTGAGCGACGACAGCGGCAGGCGCACCCGCAGCTTCGTCTCCTTGCGGATCGACAAGCCGGCCGAGCAAACCTGGCGGACGGCGTCCATGGCGGCGACGAGCTCGGCGTTGGCCGGGATGGGGTCGGCGTCGGGCCAGTCGGCGAGGTGCACCGACTTCCCGCCGGTGAGGTCGGGCCAGATCGAGTCGCTCACCAGGGGCAGCAGCGGCGCGGCCACCCGGCACAACACCTCGAGGGCGTCGTGCAACGTGCCCAGCGCCGTCGGGTCGCCCGCCCAGAACCGGTCGCGCGAGCGGCGGATGTACCAGTTGTTCATGGTGTCGAGGAAGGCGCCGACCGATGCGCACGCGCCGGACAGGTCGTAGCGGTCGAGGGCGGCACCGACGTCGACGACGAGGTCGTGCACCTTCGCCGTGAGGTACCGGTCGAGCGCGGAAGGCGGGCCGCCGGCGACACTGCCAGCCGCGACGTCGTCGGGGGCGGCGTTGGCGTAGAGCGTGAGGAAGTACCAGGCGTTCCAGATGGGCAGCAGGACCTGGCGCACGGCCTCGTCCATGGCCCGGCGGTCGACCACCATGTCGCTGCCCCGCAGCACCGCCGACGACAGCAGCGCCCAGCGCATGGCGTCGGCACCGGTGGTGGCGAACATCTCCTGGGGGTCGGGGAAGTTGCGAAGGCTCTTCGACAGCTTCTGCCCGTCGTCGCCGAGCAGCACGCCGTGCACGACGCACGACTTGAACGCGGGCCGGTCGAACAGCGCGGTGGACAGCACGTGCAGCGTGTAGAACCAGCCGCGGGTCTGGCCGATGTACTCGCAGATGAAGTCGCCGGGGAAGTGCGACTCGAACCACTCGCGGTTCTCGAACGGGTAGTGCACCTGGGCGTACGGCATCGAGCCCGACTCGAACCAGCAGTCGAGCACGTCGCCGATGCGGCGCATCGTCGACTGGCCCGTCGGGTCGTCGGGGTTCGGTCGGGTGAGCTCGTCGATGCCGGGGCGGTGGAGGTCGGCCGGCCGCACGCCGAAGTCGCGCTCGAGCTCGTCGAGGCTGCCGTAGACGTCGACGCGGGGATAGCGGGGGTCGTCGGACTTCCACACCGGGATGGGGGAGCCCCAGAACCGGTTGCGGCTGATCGACCAGTCCCGGGCGCCCTCGAGCCACTTCCCGAAGCTGCCGTCGCGGACGTGCTCGGGCACCCAGGTGATCTCCTGGTTGAGCTCGAGCATGCGGTCGCGGATCTGGGTGACGGCGACGAACCAGCTCGACACCGCCTTGTAGACGAGCGGGGTCTGCGTGCGCCAGCAGTGCGGATACGAGTGGTCGTAGGTCTCGTGCCGCACGACGAGGCCCTTGTCCTTGAGGGCCCGGATCACACCGGGGTTGGCCTCGAAGACCTGCAGGCCCTCCCAGTCCGGCACCTCGGCCGTGAAGCGGGTGCGGTCGTCGACCGGGACCACGACGGGGATGCCGGCGGCCTGGCAGGCGGCCATGTCGACCTCGCCGAAGCCGGGCGCCATGTGAACGATGCCGGTGCCCTCGTCGGTCTCGACGAAGTCGGCGCCCAGCACCACGAAGGCGCCAGGGGTGCCGACGAAGAAGTCGAAGAGCGGGGTGTAGCGACGGCCGACGAGCTCGGAGCCGAGCATCGTGCCCACCTGCTCCGCCCCCTCCAGCTCCTTGGCGTAGCCGGCCACGGTGGCCGCCCCGAGGACGTAGCGGTGCCCGTCGGGCGCAGCGAACACGGCGTACTCGAAGTCGGGACCGACGGCGACGGCGAGGTTCGACGGCAGCGTCCACGGCGTGGTCGTCCATACGAGGAGCCGCTCGCCGGTCTCGAGCTCGAAGGCGACCGTGAGCGCCGGGTCCTGGCGCTGCCGGTAGGCGTCGTCGAGGCGGGTCTCGAAGTTCGACAGCGGCGTCTCGCACTCCCAGCAGTACGGCAGCACGCGCAGGCCTTCGTAGAGCAGCCCCCGCTCGTGGAGCTGCTTGATCGCCCACATGACCGACTCCATGTAGTCGAGATCCATGGTCTTGTAGTCGCTGACCATGTCGACCCAGCGGGCGGCGCGCGTGACGTAGCCGTCCCAGACGTCGGCGGTGGTGCCGACGATCGAACGGCAGCGCTCGTTGAACGTGTCGACGCCGAGCTCCTCGATGGCGACGCGGCCCGACACGCCCAGCGCCTTCTCGGCCTCCATCTCGACCGGGAGGCCGTGGCAGTCCCACCCGAAGCGGCGGTCGACCCGCTGGCCCCGCATCGTGCGATAACGGGGGATCGCGTCCTTCACGAAGCCCGTGAGCATGTGGCCGTAGTGGGGCAGCCCGTTGGCGAACGGGGGCCCGTCGTAGAACACGAACTCGTCGGCGCCGGCCCGCTGCTCGATGCTGGCGGCGAACGTGCCGTCGGCCCGCCAGCGCTCGATGATCCCGCGCTCCAGCTCCGGGAAGCTGGGGCTGGCCGGGACCTCGGGGTAGCGGGGCATCGTTCCAGACTAAGGGTGAGGCCCAACGCACCCGCAGCCCGTAAGGTCGCCCGCCGTGCCTGTCGACGACCTGTTCTCGGCCGACGGTGAGGACGCCGTCCTCCTCGCCGTGCACGCCCAGCCGGGCGCCGGGCGCACGCAGGTGGCCGGCCGCCACGGGGACGCCCTCAAGGTGCGGGTGGCGGCGCCGCCGGAGGGCGGACGGGCCAACACCGAGCTGGCGAGGCTGCTGGCGGAGACGTTCGCCGTGAAACCGGCCGCGGTCACGCTCACCGCCGGCGACACGAGCCGCACGAAGCGGTTCCGCATCGCCGGCGTGGCGCCGGCCGACTTCGGGCCGCTCCTCGAACAGGTGCTGGCGGGCGGCCCCGTGCCCACCGGCCGCACCGCTCCGGTCCCCGGCCGCCGCCCCTGATCCCTCTCGGCCCCAGCCGGCCCGACGGCGACGTCGCGGCGCCCGCCGGGGACGGCGAGTGTCGGGGATCCGTCCCCAGCGAGTAGCTTGCGGCGCCCCTTCGTCAGACCCGGAGCGCACCATGGCCAGCCCCACCGCGAAGAAGCCCGCGGCCAAGAAAGCGGCCGCAAAGAAGCAAACCGCCGCGGCCGCGGCACCGGCGGCGGCCAAGAAGGCCGTCCCCGTGAAGAAGGCAGCCGCGAAGCCGGCGAAAGAGCCCGCAGTGGTCGCGAAGAAGGCGCCGGCCAAGAAGGGCTCCGCCGTGCTCGACAAGTTCCTCGAGGGACAGCGGAAGTCGCTGCTCGAGGAGCGGGCCCGCCTCACGCGGCACTCCGAGGTGCTCAAGGCCGAGGCCGACTCCCTCGCCCTCGACCGCGAGGCCGGCGACACCCAGTTCGACGAGGAGTCGGGCGAGGGCGACACGCTGGCGGTGGAGCGCGAGCGCGACCTCGTGCTGTCGGCCCGGGCCCTGGAGACGGTGGCCGAGATCGACCACGCGCTCGAGAAGCTCACCGACGGCACCTACGGCACGTGCGAGATCTCCGGCCAGCCGATCCCGAAGGAGCGGCTGCGGGCCATCCCCTGGGCGCGCGAGCGGGTCGAGTTCAAGGCCACCGGCTTCATCCGGTGACCGGCACCCGCCCGTGACGGCGGGGGCGAGGCGCGGGGCGACCCTCGCCACCGTCGCCGCGGTGGTGATCGCGGCCGACCAGGCCACCAAGCACTGGGCCGTCAACGCCCTCGACCGCGGGCGGGTCATCGACGTGCTGTGGACCCTGCGCTTCAAGCTCCACTTCAACTCGGGCCTGGCGTTCTCCCTCGGCAGCGGCCGGGGCGGCCTGATCGCGCTCGTCGGCCTCGTGGTGCTGGCCGTGCTGGTGCGGTCGGTCCTGGCCTGGCCCGGGCGGCTGGCGCCGATCGCGGCGGGCGTGGTCGTGGGCGGGGCCCTCGGCAACATCGTCGATCGCGCCTTTCGGGCCGGGTCCGGCGCGCTGGGAGGCAGCGTCATCGACTTCATCGACGTGCAGTGGTGGCCGGTGTTCAACGTGGCCGACATGGCGGTCACGATCGGCGCCCTCCTGCTCATCGTCTCGTCCTTCCTGCAGCCCGAGCCGGACGCCGCCACCCAGGCGCCCACCGTCGCCATCGCCGGGCGCGAGGAGTGATCAGGGAGACGGTGCCCGACGCCCTCGCCGGCGAGCGGCTGGACCGGCTCGTGGCCATGCTGGCGGGCCGCAGCCGCTCGGAGGCGGCCGGGCTGGTGGCCGCCGGCGCGGTGCGGGTGGGCGACCAGGTCGTGACCGCCGGCAAGCACAAGGTCGTCGAGGGCGACGTCGTGGAGATCGAGCTCGGCGAGGAGCCCGGCCCGCCGGTCATCGCCGACCCGGCCGTGCAGTTCACCGTCCTGCACGAGGACGGCGCCGTCGTGGTGGTCGACAAGCCGGCGGGGCTCGTCGTCCACCCCGGCGCCGGCACCGTCGACGGCACCCTGGCCCACGGCCTCGTGGCCCGCTACCCGGAGATCGCCGGCGTCGGCGAGGCCGATCGTCCCGGCATCGTCCACCGCCTCGACCGGGACACGTCCGGGCTGCTGGTGGTGGCCCGCACCGAGGCGGCGCGGCGCCACCTCGTGCGCCAGCTGGCCGACCGCGACGTCGAGCGGACCTACCTCGCGCTTGTCCACGGGCTGCCCGACGCCGATGCCGGCCTCGTCGACGCGCCGGTGGGCCGCTCGGCCCGGGCCCGCACGAAGATGGCGGTCTCGAACCGGGGGCGCGAGGCCCGCACCCGCTACGAGGTGGTCGAGCGCTTCGCCGAGGCGGGGGTGTCGCTCCTGCGGTGCCGGCTCGAGACCGGCCGCACCCACCAGATCCGGGTGCACCTCACCGCCATCGGGCACCCGGTCGTGGCCGATCCGACCTACGGCGACGGTCGCGCGGCCGGCGGTGCCGCCGTCGCCCGCCTCTTCCTCCACGCCGCCCAGCTGGCCTTCGACCACCCGGCCACCGGCGTCCGGCTCGCCTTCGAGGCCCCGCTCCCGGCCGACCTCGCCGAACCGCTGGCGGCGCTGCGCAGCCCGTGACCGAGCCCGCCGCGACCGAGCCAGCCGACGAG
>JACDCH010000333.1 GCA_013694495.1 Acidimicrobiia bacterium
TGCCGAAGCGGCGGAAGGCCAGGAGGAAGCGGCGCCGCTCGAGGATGCCCAGGCGCTCGAGGGCGACGACGGCGTGGTGGGCCCGGTTCGGGTCGAGGTCGTACTCGGCGCACCAGCGCCGGTAGCGCAGGGCGGCGTCGGTGGCGGCGCGACCCACGGGCGGCTCGTCGCCCCACGACGACGGCGGCAGCTGCGGGTCCTTGGGGTCGCTGCCGGCGACGTGGGCGAGGAGCCCGGCATGCCACGCCGACAGGATGGCGTGCCACCCGGCCCGGGCCAGCTCGTCGTGGATAACGAGGATCCGCAGCACCGCCCGCCCCACGGCCGCGTCGCTCACCGGCGAAGTCCCTGAAGCCGGAGTCGTCGCCCGTGGAGCAGCGGCACGCGTCGAGCCCGCCGAAGGCGCTGGGGGTCCGGGGGCGGAGCCCCCGGGTATCGGCCGCAGGGCGACGAAGTCGGCCGAGGACCGGAGCAGCCCCGACGAAGTCGGGGCCTCACAACTCGACCGAACGGAGCGAAGCGAGTGAGGTTGAAACTCATGTCGAAAGGGCCTCGGCGAGCTGGTGGAGGAAGGGGCCGACGTCGGTGACGATGCCGAGGGCCTGGTGGCTGCCCCGGTCGGCCAGCTTCGTGACGACGGCCTGGTTGATGTCGACGCAGAAGGTCTCGACCCCCGCCGGGAGGATGTTGCCGGTGGCGATGGCGTGCAGCGTCGACGCCAGCATCAGCGCGACGCCGATGCCGTCGACGTGCTCGCGCATCGTGTCGGCGGCCACCACGACGTCGGTGATCGTGTCCGGGAGGGGTCCGTCGTCGCGCACGGAGCCGCCCAGCACGAACGGCACGCCGCGCTGCACGCATTCGTACATGGCGCCCCCGGTGACGAACCCGGCCTCGATCGCCGCCTGGATCGAACCGTGGCGGCGCACCTCGTTGATGAGGCGCAGGTGGTTCGAGTGCCCGCCCTCGGTGCCGTAGCCCGACGTGACCGAGACGCCGAGCGAGGTGCCGTGCACGTTCGACTCCATGTCGTGGGTGGCGAAGCCGTTGCCGGCGAACAGCACGTCGATGTGCCCCTGCCGGACGAGCGATGCGATGGCCGGCCCGCCGCCGGTGTGGACGACCGCGGGCCCGCACACCGCCAGGATCCGCAGGCCGCGGTCGTGGGCGGAGCGGATGCGATCGGCGACCTGCTGCACGAGCAGCGCCTTCGGCTTCTCCGAGCTCACGTCGGAGTTCATGAACTCGAAGCTGCGGGCGCCCCGGTCGGTGACCGGCGGGTGGACCCGCACACCGCCGTGGCCGACCACGACGGGATCGCCGGCCCGGATGCGGTGCATCGGCACGGTGCGGACCGACGCGCGATCGGGCGCCACGACGAGCCCGCAGTCCATCTCGGGGTTGGTGACGGTCACCCAGTGGCGGCCCAGGCGGACGTCGGTGTCGAGGTTGGTCGTGGAGTAGAAGCCGGTCGGGAGCACGCCGTCGACGTCGGCGGCCACCGTCTCGGCGTCGGCGTCGCCGACCCGGTTGGCCCCGTGCACCTGCAGCCGCTCGCACAGCGCGTCGAGCACGGCCTCGTCGGCATGGGCGATCTCGATGCGAGCGAGGCTGGGATCGACGCTCGTGCGCCCGATCTCGACCTCGTCGAGGCGGTACTCGGCCCCGGCCTCGACGATGAGGTCGAGGATCTTGGGGAGGATCAGCGAGTCGATGATGTGCCCCGCCACCTCGATGCTCTCCGTGGCCATGGCCTCAGTACCTGCGGACGGGTTCGTGGTCGACGATCATGTGGCCGCAGGTCCTTCCTGTGCTTCCAGTCGATTCCGGGTTCCCGCGTCGAGGGGCTTCGCCCGGGGCGGTCGGGAACCCTTCATCTCTCAGTCTGGCGCTGGGGCGACCTCGGTGCCGGCGATCGGCTTCCCGTCGGCCTTCTCGTGGGTGCGGTCGACGCCGTCCCCCTCGTGGAGGGGCGGGACGTCAGCCACCTCGATCTCGTCCGTGCCGGTGGTGGGGCGCAGCTTCAGCCGGCCCGTGCGCTCGTCGTACAGGTCGCGCACGATGACCTGGATGATCCCCGCCGCGGGCACGGCCAGCAGGGCGCCGAGGAACCCGAACAGCTCGACGGAGATGAGGACGCTCAGGAGCACGGCCAGCGGGTTGATCCGGACGGTGCGGCTCATGATGGCGACGCCCAGTATGTGGTTCTCGACCTGCTGGTAGACGATGTAGAAGATCACCGCCGTGACGCCGGCGGTGGTCGAGTGGAGGAAGGCGAAGCCGATCGTCGGGATCGCGCCGAGGGTGGCGCCGACGAGCGGGATGAGGTCGCAGAAGGCGACGAAGAGCCCGATCACCGCGGCGTAGGGCACGCCGACGATGGCGAGCATCGCCCACGTCGCCAGGCCGGCGATGATCGAGATGATGAGGTTGCCGCTGATGTAGCCGGACACCGCCCGGGCGCTGTCGCGGGCGACGGCGCGGACCCGACGCTGGTGCCGGTCGGGGATGAGCGTGATGAGGGCGTCGGCGATGTTGGGGCCCTGCAGCAGCAGGAGGACCGTCAGCACGAAGATGGTCAGGGCCGCCACCACGCCGTTGAGCAGCGACAGCAGCACGGTCAACGCCGGTGTGCCGAGGTTCCGGGCGAAGTCGGTGATCTGCTCCTGGTTGTCGTTGACCCAGTCCTCGAGGTTGTAGCGCTCGACGAGCCGGCCGATGGCCCCCCGCCCCTCGCGGGCGTCCTCGATGATGTTGGGCAGGTCGGCGGCGAACTTCTGGCCCTGCTCCACCAGCGGCGAGATGAAGATGTAGAGCATCCCGCCGAGCAGCGCCATGGCGGCCACCATGACGACGGCGGTGGCGACGCCGCGCCGCATCCGGCCCCGCTGCTGGAGGAAGTCGACGGCCGGGTTGAGCACGACCGTGAAGAACAGCGCCACGACCATCCACGAGATGATCCGGGTGATCTCGCCCAGGACCTGCAATGCAGCCAGGGTGAGGACGACCGAGAAGATCAGCGCCCAGATCGCCCGCCACGGGACACCGGCCCGCTGGTCCACCACCACCTGAAGCTACTTCCCAGGGTTCACCGGTTCGACACGCTCCGAGTAGCTTCCGGCCCGCCATGGGCCAGACCGTGAACGTCGTCGAGAAGCCGTCGTCGAACCCGGGCATGGTCCGGTTCGAGACGAACCGCACCATCTCGGGCACCGGCCACGACCGCTTCGTGGCCGGCGAGACGATCGAGGGCAACCGGCCGTCCGACGAGCTCGCCCGCCGGATCTTTGCCCGGGGCGGCGTCGCTGCGGTGCACATCAACGGCGGCGTGGTCACCGTCGACCTGGCCAAGGGCTACGACAGCTCGGGCCTGGCCGACGTCATCCGCGGCCTCTACACGTTCTACGCGCCGTCACCCGACGCGATCATCGCCGAGGCGGCGGTCGAAGCCGCCCCCGACGAGGACAAGGCGGCCGAGGCCCCCGTGC
>JACDCH010000655.1 GCA_013694495.1 Acidimicrobiia bacterium
TACTCCGGCGAGGCCATCTCCACCGCCCGCAAGCTCGCCGCCCGGCGCCGCACCCGCCGGCGCTGGGTGGCGCTCGCTGTCGCGGCCGGCGCGCTGACCCCGAGCACCGACCCGGTCGAACGCCTCAGGACCTGCGGGCGGATTCGTGGTCAACGGTCATGGGGCCGCGGGGCGGTGGTCGGAGCCGGGGCCGGGGCGGTGGCCAACTGCTTCAGGCGGTCGAGCTGGGCCCAGTGGGCGGCGATGCGCTGCCGACCCTCGGAGGTGAGCGCGACCGCCGTGTGCGACTTCTTCCTGACGAACGACTTGTCGATGGTGAGCAGGCCGGCCGCCTCGAGCTTCGACAGGTGGCTCGACAGGTTGCCCTTGGTGAGGCCGGTCACCTGCAGGAGGAACGTGAAGTCGGCATTGCGGACCGACGACAGCACCGTGAGGATCGCCAGCCGGCCGGGCTCGTGCACCAGCCGGTCGAGCTCCAGCTCGAGCTCGTCAGCCATGGGGATGGGACAGCCCGGCGGCGGCCCGGGCCGTGCGGACCGAGCGGACGAGCTCGCGGTGGTCGAACAACCCGAGGGCGATGGTGGCGAGGCCGATCGGGATCATCGCCAGGGTCACCCGGTCGTCGACGTCGCCCCACACCGGCACCGCGCTGAGCACGCCGAGCGGGCCGAGCGTGAGCCAGTGGTACGCCCGCAGCCCGATCACGGCCTGGTAGTGGACGAGCCAGGCGCCGGCGAAGGCGATCCCGAAGGCGCTGACCGGCAGGTCCACCTGGCTGTCGAGGGAGATGCCGGCGCACACGAGCGCCACGATGAGGAGGCCGGCGACTCCGCTGCGGACCCTGGCCGCCCGGCTGCGCTCGACCCGCCCGAACGTCGTCACGTAGTGCCGGTGGAAGCCGGCGTAGCCGACCAGGGCCACGCCCAGCGCGGCGACGAACCACCCGGCGCGCCCGCTCACGGCCTCGTCGCCGACGGGAGGGAAGTCCGTGACGCCGGCGACGACGAAGAGCAGGCCTGTCGGCAGGAGCAGCAACCCGCGGAGCGCGTCGTACTGGGCACCCACCCTCGCCAGCGCAGCATTGGTTCCCGGCGTATCCAAACTGGTTTGTGTCACAAACCGAGTATGGCACGCGGCCACTCGAGACGCAACGCTCGGCTCGTGGTGGACGACGACGGTGGCGAGCTCAGTGGGTGCCGGCGACCGCGCCGAGGTCGTCAGCGAGGGCGCGAAGCAGCGGCCCACTCGACCCGTGGATGAAGAAGTGGCCGCCAGGAACGTGACGCACGATGCAGTCGGCGGAGGTCGTCGCCCGCCAGCCGTCGAGCGCAGCGGCGTCGGTGCCGTGGTCGTCGGTGCCGGCGAAGACCCGGACCCGGCAGTCGAGCACCGCGCCCGGCGGGGGGCCGCCGTAGCTCTCACAGAGCCGCAGGTCGGCGCGCAGGGCAGGCAGCACGAGGCGGAGGAGCTCCGGGTCGCGCAGCACCTCGTCGGGGGTGCCGTTCAGCCGGCGGAGCTGATCGACGAGGGCGCCGTCGTCGAGGGCGTCGACCGCGGAGCCCTCGGTGCCGAACATCGTCGGCGCCGGCGTGGCCGACACGAACAGCACCTGCGCCGGCCGCCCGAACGCGTCCGGCGCCCGGCGGGCGAGCTCGAAGGCGACGATCCCGCCCATGCTGTGCCCGAAGAGCGCGAACGGTCGGTCGGTCCGAGCTCCGATGGCCTCGACGAGCCGGTCGACGAGCTCGTCGATGGCGTCGATGCAGCGCTCCCGCAGCCGGCCGCCCCGGCCCGGTAGCTGCACCGGCCACACCTCGGCCACGCCGGCGAGCTGGGCCTGCCAGTCGCGGTAGATGGCCGCCGACCCCCCGGCATAGGGCAGGCAGAACAGGCGCACGGGGCCGTCGACGACGGCTCGCTCGTAGGGAAACCAGCGGCCGAGCGGCGCCGGACCGGTCACCCCGGCTGCGCCTCGGCCCCTCGACGGGCGTCGTGGAGCTCGACCACGGGGAGGGCGCCGGCGGCGGCGACCGCGGCGACGGCCGACCCACCCACCGCGAGGTCGACCACGCCGA